>NZ_JAPHPY010000008.1:0-160881 GCF_026241575.1 Vibrio sp. Sgm 5 | reverse complement strand
TTCTCTCTTGGTTGAAAGATCTGATCGCAGAACCAGCTTTTAGTTCACTTCTATTTTTTTATCCCGAGTTCAGGTTAATTATGAAAGTAATTATCTTGGAAGCGCTAATATTAATCAAATTTTCTTTGGTATTGTCTATTGGATCTGATTGATTTAGTTTAGTTAAAGAGCTGGCTTTTTTTATAATCTATTTTTTGCTTGCTACTCAATAACTTCTTTAACTAAAGACGTAAGACATGTTCTTTTTCATACGATTTCTTTCCGCATGTAATCATCTTCTCGATATGGATTTACTAAATTCTTTCCTTTAATCCTTTCCTTTAATAATTTCCGCTCACAATAAATACAACCATACCAGTAAGTGAAAAGAAGAAAGATAGTGCCTGGGTCTTATTTGGAATTGTCAGTAAGAGAAGAGAAAAGACGTGTAGGGAACCTATGCTACCTAATAACGTTGAGAAAAGTTGAAGTCAAAAGTCTTTACTCATATGGGAGAAACTTTTCGATTGAGCTTAATTATTAGCTTGCATGCATATTGTGTAGTGACGACTTACATTAATAATTCAGATTAAGCCATGAACTTACCTAGTTTATTACGATATTAATATAGATTTATCTTTTATCACATTGAGTTTAATGGCGTTTAATTGTTTTTAATTGTACTCATTAGTTCTGTTTGCTTAGTTTAAACCTGTTGCACAGTGTTTTGTGTGATTTAAACATGTATCAAAGCAATCAAAGGATGTACATGATGTTTTCTATGGAAAAAAATGCAATCGTGACAGGTTCTTCTTCTGGAATTGGCAAGACTATCGCTGAAAAGTTAATGGCAGAAGGCTATAACGTAATGATGAATGGAATAGAGCCAAATGAAGATTTTATATCCTATTGTGAGGAAAAATCAGCTGAATTTAATGTGAAAGTAAAGTATTTGCAAGCTGATATGTCGAAATTCAATGAAATCGAAAAACTCTATTTAAACGCAAAAGCTCACCTTGGAAGTATCTCTTTGTTAGTGAACAATGCAGGTATTCAACATGTTGAAACTATAACTTCTTTTCCCGATGAAATGTGGAAAAAAATAATTGATATCAATCTATCTTCGGCGTTTAAGCTTACTAAATTAGTCCTTGAAGGCTTTGTTGGAAATAAGTTTGGCACTATTATTAATATAGCTTCTGCCCATGCATTAGTTGCCTCTCCTTATAAGTCAGCTTATGTAGCGGCAAAACATGGTCTACTTGGTTTTACTAAAACTACCGCGCTTGAGTTTGCAGAGCAAAACATTACGGCAAACTGTATTTGCCCTGGGTATGTACTTACCCCTCTAGTTGAGAAACAAATTCCTGAAACGGCTAAGGCAAGAAACATAACTGAAGACCAAGTTATAAAAGATGTTTTGTTAAAGGCTCAACCTACAAAAAAATTCGTAGATGCAAAGGAAGTTGCGGAAATGGTCGTCTTTCTTGCTTCTAATAAAGCTCGTTCTATTACGGGCTCAGCGATCGAATTGGATGGTGGTTGGACAGCCCAATAAACAGGATGCTCTACAATGAAAAAAATAAGCTTAGCATTACAGGGTGGGGGATCTCATGGTGCCTATACGTGGGGAGTACTAGACTATCTTTTATCAAAAGATGAGTTGGAATTCTGTTCAATCAGTGGTACTTCAGCAGGAGCAATGAATGCAGTAATTTTGGCTCAAGGATTACAGTCTGGAGGAAAAAAAGAAGCGCGAGAATCACTAAAACGCTTCTGGGAAGATATTTCATCAACAGCTACTTCAAGTCCAATCAAAACGGGCTTTTATGAAAAAGCGATGAAAAGTTGGAATATCGACATGACTCCAGGTTTTATTTTCTTTGATCTTCTGTCTCGAATAGCATCCCCTTATCAAACAAATCCGCTAGGTTACAATCCATTAAAACAGGTTATAGATAAACATATTGATTTTGATGTGATAAACAAATGTTCAGCAGTGAAACTGTTCATTGCAGCAACAAATGTTAAAACTGGTCGAGTTAAAATCTTTGAAAGAGAAGATCTGACATGTGACAAGTTGATGGCATCAGCTTGTATTCCAACAATGTTTCATGCTGTAGAAGTCGATGGTGAATATTATTGGGATGGTGGTTTTTCTGGAAACCCTCCATTATTTCCATTTTTGACTAAAGCGACATGCAGTGATGTCGTTGTTATACAGATCAATCCTCAAGTCAAACATGAAATTCCACAGACTTCTGCTGAAATCAACAATCGAATTAATGAAATAACCTTTAATCAAAGTCTTTTGAAGGAGTTCAAATTTATAGATTTCGTCGACAGATTGACTGAGTCCAATGAAGAGGCTAGAGCGAAGTATAAAAAGTTATTTCTTCACTCAATTTCTGATGACGTAAATCTTCCTCGTTTGGGGGCTTCGTCAAAATTAAATGCAGAATCTGATTTTGTCTCATATCTATTTGAACTGGGAAAAAAATCTGCAGAAACATGGTTTAAGAAAAATTATGCAAGCATAGGCAAGAATAGTTCTATTGATCTGGATTCAATGTTTTCAGGTACTACATTATGACAAGTTCGTATGAAAACGGATTAAAATTCGCAAAAGAATTTGGAGTTTTGGATAAACTTGAGATGCTGTCAGATAAGTCAGATGATTTAGAGTTTATTTTTACGTCTTTTGCGTTTGGTATCATTAGAACTAGAAAACATTTCTCGAACAAAATAAACGAAATAATTGCTTTAAGTTGTGTCCTTGTTAAAGGAAACGAAGAAGCTATTAAGTCACATATTATTTTATCAAAAAAATCTGGTATGACAGATGAGGATATTATTGAAGTTTTCATTCAGTGTATCCCATTCTGTGGTTTTGATAATGTTCTACAAGCAATATCCCTATTAAAGTAAGGTATATAAAATGACAAATAAATATCATCTAGAAAATGCTCCTAAAGAACCTGTTGGTGAAGTTGAAACGAACATCGGAAAAATTGCGCTTTCTGATGTTGATTTTCTTAAAAATGTTAACATTAACGATCTATCTCTTTCGTTTAATAAAGTAACTGTGGCTCCTGGAGGTTTAGTCCCTCTTCATAGTCATAATGAGAGACCTGCAATCATGTTTGTTGTTAAAGGTGTAATTACTGAATTCAACTCAATGAGTGCTGAACCTCGAGTTCATACCGCGCCTTCTGCAACCATTGAATATAATGATGTTGAACATTGGTGGAAAAATGAAAGCAATGATGAAGTAGTTATCTATTCAGCCATGCTTGTGTAAATAAATTGGCCAACCAATAATTAATCTGATTGTTGGTTGGCCAAAAGGAGAAATGTATGAATACCAATGTTGTAGTAATTGGTGCAGGTGCTTCTGGACTGAAATTGGTTAAACAGTTATCTAAATATCATGGGATAGACGTGACTTTAGTTGACAAAAATTCTCGTCATGTTTGGAAACCTCTTATGCATGAAGTTGCTACCGGGATTAGAGATGATAGAGTTGATGCAGTCAACCTAAGATATCATTCAGTAAAAAACGGATACCAATTCATTCAAGGAGAGGTATGTTCTATTGATAACAAGAGTAACAATATAAAATTGTTGTCAGTTAAAGACCAGAATCAAAGAGAAATAATCCCAGAAAGAGTTATCTCATTTGATATTTTAGTCATTGCTATTGGAAGTAAAACTAACGACTTTGGAAATAGTGATGTCTCCAAATATTGTTATTATATAAATGACTTGGATACTGCTTTATTATCAAAAAATAAACTTCAAAATGAGATTGAGAGAAACCATTTTTTTGGCGAAAAAGAAACAAAAGTAACAATTGTTGGTGGTGGAGCCACTGGTGTTGAGCTAGCTGCTAATATTGTAAATTCTGTCGATAAGCTTAACATGAATGGTTTTTGCTCGACAAACGCACAAGGATTAAAGATTACGGTTCTAGAAGGAGGTGAAAGAATACTACCAAACCTTGATAAAGATGTCGCTGATTATATTTATAATTCATTAATACGATTAAATGTAACCATAAAGACTAAAACTATAGCTTCAGAAATAAAAAAAGATGGCGTTGTCACTCAAGATGGTGATTTTATAGATCACGATGTAATTTTTTGGACTGCAGGTATAAAGTGTCCATCTTTCTTAAGCAAGATTGAAGGGCTTGAGACAAATAAGATTAATCAAATCACTACAAATGCAAATCTTATAGCAAAGAATAGTCAAAACATTTTTGTTATTGGTGATGCGGCTAATTGCGTAGATTCTAATGGTTTCGCAGTTCCTGCAACAGCCCAGTCAGCTCATCAGATGGCTGATGCTTGTTTGCGCAATATCTTAAGTTTAATTCGAAGAGAAAAACTGGTTGATTTCGAATATAAAGATCATGGTGCTATTGTCAAACTAAATAAAGAGAGCACCGCGGGTTCTTTAGTTACGCCGTTTAAAAGAAAAAATTTCACTAATAGTTTTATAGTTAACTCTATTACTAGTACCCTTTATGGTGCGCATATAATATCCATTTTAGGGTACAGAAAAGGGATTGTTAATCTTCTTTATGGAAAGTTTTCTCAATTTAGTGGAAATAATATAGATTTCTTTAGCGTTTAATAATTTGAGGTTGTATGAAATACGATAAAATGGTCATTACTAAAACTCTTGCACTTTCAATTTTTGTGATATGGTTAGGTTTTTTAAAGTTTTTTCCTTTCGAAGCTGAACTGATAACTCCTTTCGTAGAAAACAGTCCTTTAACCAATATACCTTTTTCATATTTTGGTGCAAATAATTTCTCTATGATTGTAGGCTTCTCTGAAATAATGTTTTCTATTTTATTATTATTTGGTTTGTATAATAATAAGGTTGGTTTAATTGGCTCTCTTGGAATGAATGTTACTTTTTTAGTAACGCTCTCGTTTATTTTTACTACCCCAAACGTAAACAAATTTGTCCAAGGAGCTTTTGTAACAGATTTCTTTTTATTGAAAGATGTTATGTTTTTGCTTATTTCTATTGATTTACTCCAATACCACAAAAAGAAAATTCGAACAGTATAATAGGTTGAAATATTTATGAATGGTAAAAAAGCTTTAATTTCAGGAGCCCATGGCGCGATTGGTTTTTCAATCACTCGGCGTTTGCTTTTAGATGGTTATTCAGTGATCGCAGTATTATCACCTCGCGAATTTCAACAAAAAATGAAATTCATGATTAATCAGCTTTCTGAATTTAGAACAAATATGTCTTTCTTAGAATTGGATGTGGCGAACACAGCGCAATGTGCTGAAAAATTAGCACTTTTGCTTGAGGAAGAAGGAACCGTTGATGTCGTGATCAACAATGCAGGTATTACACGTGATGGCGTGTTCAAAAAAATGACGGCACAAGCTTGGAACGATGTAATCAACACCAACCTCAACAGCTTATTCAATGTCACACAGCCTTTATTCGCAACGATGTGCGAAAAGGGTGGTGGTCGCATCATTAACATCTCTTCTGTAAATGGCCTTAAAGGTCAGTTCGGTCAAGCAAACTATTCAGCGGCTAAGGCTGGCATGATTGGTTTCTCTAAAGCATTGGCATACGAAGGTGCTCGTTCTGGCGTAACCGTGAATGTGATTGCTCCGGGATACACAGGCACACCAATGGTTGAACAGATGAAGCCGGAAGTGCTTGAGTCTATTACCAACCAAATTCCAATGAAGCGTTTAGCTACGCCTGAAGAAATTGCAGCATCAGTAAGCTTCTTAGTGAGTGATGCCGGCGCGTACATCACTGGCGAGACATTGTCAGTGAACGGCGGCCTATACATGAGCTAAGGAGTGGGATGATGGAAAAAGTATTTATCGTTGCAGCGAAACGGACACCTATCGGTGCGTTTGGCGGAAGTTTAAAAAACACATCAGCAGGCGATCTAGCTGCGGTTGCAATCAAAGGTGCTCTTGAGGCCGCATCACTATCTGGCGAGAAAGTTGATGAGGTTATCGTTGGTAACGTGATTGCCGCAGGGCAAGGCATGGGTGTTGGGCGTCAAGCGGCATTGTTTGCTGGCATTCCAGAGTCAGTCCCTGCATACGGCGTCAACATGGTTTGCGGCAGTGGTATGAAAACCGTCATGGATGGCGTTTCTCATATTCGCAGTGGCGATGCAGAAATCGTTGTGGCCGCTGGTGTAGAAGTGATGTCACAAAGCCCATTCATTGTGCCTAGCGTTGTACGTGATGGTAACAAGATGGGCAACATGGAGTTGAAAGATCTCCTCATTGCAGACGGTTTGATGGACGTTTACAACCAATACCACATGGGCGTAACCGCAGAAAATGTGGCGAAGGAAGTGGGCTTATCGCGTCAACAACAAGATGAATATGCACTTTCAAGCCAACAGAAAGCAGTGGCTGCGATTGAAGCAGGTAAGTTCAAAGATGAAATTGTCCCAGTAGAAGTCAAGCAGCGCCGCGAAACCGTGGTATTTGACACGGATGAATACCCAAAAGCGAACGCGACACTAGAGGGTTTGAGTAAGCTACGTCCTGCGTTTGACCGTGAAGGTACAGTAACCGCAGGTAACGCTTCAGGTATCAACGACGGTGCAAGTGCCATCATTTTAGCATCAGAAAGCGCGGTTCAATCGCATGGTCTGACGCCAATTGCTGAAGTGGTGAGCTACGCTCAATCCGGTTTGGATCCTAAGATTATGGGGCTTGGTCCTGTGGAATCAGTGAACAAGGCGCTGCAAAAAGCCGGGCTGAAAACCAGCGACATTGATGTTTATGAACTGAATGAAGCCTTTGCTGCGCAAGCACTAGGTGTGATTCATAAACTGGCAGAAACCAACCAAGTACCAGTGAGCTCAATTCAAGATAAAGCCAACTTTAATGGTGGTGCTATCGCATTGGGCCACCCACTCGGTGCATCGGGTAACCGCATTCTGGTTACGCTAGTACACGAACTTCACAAACAAGACGGTCAGCACGGTGTTGCTTCACTTTGTGTAGGCGGCGGTATGGGCACGGCTGTGGTTGTAAAAGCAGTTAAGTAATAAACAATTGAAAAGGAAATAATGATGTATACAGATTTTTTTAAAACAGTTAGCGAGCAAGTTGAAAAGAACTTCTCTCCTATGACAGAGTTCAATAAGCTAGTGACAAAGAACGTGGAAGTTCTTACTGAGCTTCAACTGAACGCAATCCGCACTTACAGTGAAGTTGGCCTAAACCAAATGAAAGCAGCGTCAGAAATCAAAGACGTGACTTCTCTAACGGCTTTTAACAGCCAACAGCTGGCTGTGCTTACTAAGCTTTCTCAGCAAATGATGGACGACAGCAACAAGCTGCAATCTATCGCGAAAGAATTCAAAGAAGACGTTGAGCAAATGACTTCGGAAAACCTAAAGAGTGTTACTCCTGCGTAATACGTCCGCTTATCGCCGCCCGAGCTCTTGGGCGGCGTTGTTTTTTTCCGAATACAGGAGTAAGACTATGTTTCAACACTTCTTTTCGGACTATCTTGTAAAGCTTCAGGAAACCAATCATCAGTGGTGGCATGATTTCGAAGTGAACAAGGCAGTCGTGAATTCTCCTTTGAATAAGGCCATGCAAGAAGTGAACGTCGAAGATACTGCCAAACTGTTCGAGCAAGCGGCAAACCAGCCAGCGGCGATTTTAAAGTTGCAAGCTGAATGGTGGGAGCAACAGCTTCAAATATGGCAGAACGTGGCACTGGCGGGCAACCAAACACAAATTATCGAAGCAGAGAAGGGCGATAAGCGTTTCTCAAACGATGCTTGGCAACAAGAAGCCATGTACAGCTTCATCAAACAATCCTACTTATTGTTCAGCAAGACATACCTCGACACGCTCGATTCTATCGAAGGTCTTGATGAGAAGACGAAAGAGCGTATTACTTTCTTTTCTCGCCAAGCTATCAATGCACTCTCTCCATCTAATTTCATTGCGACTAACCCAGAGCTGCTTAAACTCACTCTTGAGCAAAATGGTGAAAATCTGGTGACGGGGCTGGAAAAGCTAAAAGAAGATGTTGAGTCGAGTGCCGATATTCTCAAAGTACGCATGACCAACAATAATGCCTTCCGTGTTGGTGATGATGTGGCGACAACGCCGGGTGATGTGGTTTTCCAAAACGAACTGTTTGAGTTGATTCAATATCGTCCTTTGACAGAAAAAGTGAATGCAACGCCACTGCTGATCGTCCCGCCGTTTATCAACAAATACTACATCCTTGATCTAACGGCGAAGAACTCTATGGTTCGTTGGTTGCTAGAGCAAGGCCACAGTGTATTTATGATGTCTTGGCGTAATCCGGGTAAAAAGCAGGCTCACGTTGAGTTTGGCGATTACGTAACGGAAGGCGTGGCGAAAGCGGTCACTGCAATTGAGGACATTACGGGCCAAGAGCAGATCAACGCAGCAGGTTATTGCATCGGTGGTACGGTCCTGGCGAGCACGGTCGCTTACTATGCGGCTAAGCGTATGAAGAAGCGCATTAAGTCAGCAACCTTCTTTACCACGCTACTGGACTTCTCTCAGCCGGGCGAAGTAGGGACGTACATCAACGATACCATCATCAGTGCAATTGAAACGCAAAACAACGCGAAAGGTTACATGGATGGCCGCTCTCTTAGCGTGACGTTCAGTTTGCTGCGTGAGAACAGCTTGTACTGGAATTACTACGTTGATAACTACCTTAAAGGCAGCAGCCCTGTAGACTTCGATCTTCTGTACTGGAACAGCGACAGCACCAATGTGAGTGCAGCTTCCCACAACTTCTTATTGCGTGAACTCTATCTAGAGAACAAGCTTGTTCAAGACAAGGGCGTGAAGATCGGTGGCGTCTGGATCGATCTGAATAAGATTAAGATCCCGAGCTACTTTGTATCGACCAAAGAAGACCATATCGCATTGTGGCAAGGAACCTATCGTGGTGCACTCAATACTGGCGGCAACAAGACCTTTGTGTTGGGTGAGTCTGGTCATATCGCGGGTATCGTTAACCATCCTGCCAAAAACAAGTATGGCTACTGGTTAAACGACAACCTTGATGACTCTGCTGATGAATGGTTTAACAATGCCAATCATCAAGAAGGCTCTTGGTGGACGCATTGGCATCAATGGCTGTTGCAATTCAGCCCAGAAGAGCAAGTTGAGCCGTTCCAGGTTGGTTCAGAGCAGAACCCCGTGATTGAAGAGGCTCCAGGGCTGTATGTGAGACAAGTATTGCCTATCATATAGGAGCTCAAATTGAAGGACATTAACAACTCGGTCAATTCTAACCAAGAAAACAAGAGAAAATTAGAGCTAAACCTCTCTAAAAAATATCATCAATTATTAGCTCATTGTATAAGATTAACTGGAGATAGGCATACAGGGGAGGACGTTTTACATAATGCCATTGTAAGATCTTTAAAAAGCATTGATGCTTTAAAAGATTTAAAAAAAATTGACTCTTGGATTTATACAATAATATTTAGAGAAAATCTACGTAGGTTTGAGAAGAAGCATATATATATTAGTTGTGACTGTGATAATTCATTTTCTTATGAAGCTGAACTTGTGAGTCGGTTGATGTTTTATAAACAACTCGATAAAGTTTATCGGTTACCTCATATATATAAGGTTCCATTTTTAATGAAATATTACAACGGAAATACATATAAGGAGATTGCTAAAGAATTAAGTTTAACTAGCCAAACTGTGGCTACAAGAATAAACAGAGCCAAACAAAAAATAAATGAGAAGGAAATGTAAATGAATAGACTAATTGGATTACTATCTACCACTGTTTTATCTTTTAATGTAATTGCTGGAGGCTGCCCTATAGGAATGGAGGGATCTACACAGTTTACTCCTCCTACAAAAAAATCCGGAGAGATCTATGTAGATATAAAAGCTGAAGTGAAACTCGATGATCAAGCAATAGCCGCAGAAGGTTGGAAGTATCGAACTCGAACAATTACATTTTCTCCTGGCGCCGTAGTTCCAGTTCATTCCCATGATGATAGACCTGAGATGGCAATGATGAAGCACGGAGAAGTCACTATTTATGAAACTAATTGTAAAGTGCCCTATGTAATGAAAGAAGGAGACGTTTACCACAATGAACTAGGTATCTCTCATTGGGCTGTTAATGATACCGATGATTTTGCTGTAATGTACGTGACTGATTTAGTGAAAACGGAATCCTTTCCAATCAATAAATAGCTATTCTATAACATTAAAAATAGGGGCATAATATGAAAATGAATAAAAAAAGTGTTTTGGCAGCACTATTTTCCACTATTGTCGCAGTTTCTTTTGCTGCTAGTGCGGATGAGCAATATGAATATTCCCAGAAGTGGATGCCAAAGCAAGAAGCTCCACTAGATCTCACTAACGCAGCTATATTCTTTACTGATCCTCAAAATGGTTTCTATTCGGAAGACAGTCCAATCGCAGATTTAGTCCAACCATTAATAAAGAAAAATAATACAGTAAAACATCAGCAAGAATTGCTGAAAGCAGCTAGAAGTTCTGGGATGAAGGTTTTTTATTCTCCTCACATGTATACAATGAATGATTATAAAAACTGGGATAGAGAGGCGTTAAATGGTATCGATCGTGTTATGTTTAATAATAACATGTTTATTGAAGGAACAAAAAGCCATGATTGGTATCATCCTTTAGCGCCAGATAAAGATACTATTATTATGAATCCTCATAAAGGGCTATCTAATTTTCAAACCGGTGATGCAAATATTCAGTTAAGAATGCATGGTATTGACACTCTGATTATGGGAGGGATGGCAGCAAACATGTGCGTTGAATCCCATGCTCGTGATGCAATAGAGCATGGATTTAAGGTGATAATTGTCTCTGATGCAACAGCTGCGGCAGGTCAAATGGCACAAGATGCAGCATATACAAACTATGAATTCATAGGTAATGAAGTTGTAACCACCAGTGAAATCATTAAAAGAATCAAGGAACGATAGCTCCCCTTAAAAACGACGAACATAATTAATTCATTATGTTCGTCACTCTATCTAAAGGACTCATTATGCTAAAATTAAGCAATTCTCTTTTATTATTAACAATGCTTAGTGCTTCGGCTCAAGCTAGCCATCATTTTGAAAGTAGTTTGGCTCAAAATTATCCAAAACTTGATGTAACAGATACATATGTTTTCCCTTCAAGCAATGGTGAAAGTACCGTCTTTGCAATGTCATTTAATCCAAATTCTGAGAGCAACACTATTGATAACTTCAGTGAGAATGGTGTATATGGTATTCATATCAAGGATCAACTAAAACATATAACATACTTGTTTTCTAAAAAAGATGGTTTTATCGAAGTTAGAAGAACTGATAACTACAAAAGTACTAATCCCATTAATCAATCTGAGTTTATAGGAAAGGTCAGACCAAGTACAACTGGTGTTTTATTCGGTGATATAAAAATTTGGTCTGGAGCAATAAAGGATCCCTTTTTCGCTGATGGGGATGGATTTAGGAAGTTTAGAAAAGATATTGAAGAAGGACGATTTAATTTAAAACACTTTACAGGAGAAAGTGAATTTTTTCAAAACAGAACATCAACAGGTATCGTGATAGAAATTCCGAACGAAAAGCTTGAATCAGATGTCTCTGTTTTTTCAACTTCGTCTTTTTACTCTGGTGAACATTGGCATCAGGTAAATTATTCCGCTAATGTTTTACTTACAAATCTATATTTGTTTGACAACAAAGTAAAAGTCATTAAGAATACCAATCTGTTAGAAAAGAATGATATTGTTAAGAACGAAATTATTAAAAATATTGAAATAGCCACTTCTGCATCAAATATCAAAAACAATAAGTCCTATTCGAATAAGGTTTCAAATCTATTGATTCCAGACTATATACGCTACAAGGTAGGAACCAAAGCTGAGTATGACATTATGGATCCTAACGGAAGAGATATTAGAGATGATGCTTTTGACAATTCTCTATCTGTCTTTACTGGACAGGATGTTTCTGATGGAAATGATAAGCAATTAAATTATCAAGATTATTTTCCATACTTTATACCTGCAAATTAATGAGTTTTAGTTACTTGTATAATGCAGATACGATTAGGCTTTTATAATCTCGTTAAGATAAAGAGGCTTTCATGTTAAAATATGCACTTATAGCAGTTATATTTTCTAGTTCTTCTTTTGCAAATTATTATGATTTTGATAGTGAAGGGTATTTATTGCGGCCGGAGAACTATCGTGAATGGATTTTTGCAGGAACTGCAACAACACCAAAAAGCGTTTATAAGGAAGTTCTTTTTCCTGATTTTCAAAATGTTTACATAGACCCCAAAAGCTATCAATATTGGAAAACCGAAGGGGAATTTCCGGATGGAACTATTTTGGTCAAAGAACTGCTTACAAAAGGGCCTACACAATCCGCTGTAGGAAATGGCTTTTATCAAGGTGATTATTATAGTTTATCTGTTGCTTTAAAAAGTAAAGAAATGTTTCCCAATACTGATGGGAATTGGAATTATTTTTCTTTTGTCGATAAAAAAGCCAAAAGATTGAAATCTAAATCGAAGGCATTAGGCGAGCGATGCTCAAGCTGTCATCAAAATAATGCACCTGACGGTGCTGTTTTTTATAACTATTTTTCGGTTCTTAGAGATGCTAAAGGGTTTGGAGAAGGTGCTCCAGAAAATCTCGATACAAGGATTGGATTAAAGTGATGTTGCTTTAAAGTCAGGCCACCTTTTTAAAGGTGGCTTTTTATACAATAAGTGGATTATGGTTGGTGTTTTAACCATTCAATATCCCCACTTAGCCACGCTGTTTGGGTTTGATAACCTTCTGATTCAATCTCTTCTTTATACGAGAGCAAGAACTTGTTTTTTTCAACGTGTTCGACTTCTGTATAAAAATAATGATTGTTAACATTAATCAAATCACGCCAAAAATCTCTTGATGTATGATCATGAATGTACAGGTATTTACTGTTCAATGTTAAGAAATAAAATTTGTTATTAGTATAACCAACCAATCCTGAGCTTTTCCTAGTAGTTCCATCTTCAAGTTGAGATATGAATGTAAATAAACCATGATTAATATAAACTTGTAAACTTCTATTTGGATTATTCAAGTGACTATCAATGGAAAATGTTTCGCCCCATAGGTATACCCAGGGGCTAGTGACAATTAATAACCCAATAACAATAGATGACTTCCACATAGAAAACCTACCAGAACCCCAGTTTTCCAGTAATCTCTGCATTGTTGATTTTTTCATTATCAAACCTCTTAGTTAGATATATTGTATTTTTTTCTTTATCAATCTTAGCTATGTTTATCTGTGATAAATGATCGTGGAACTCTATATCTTGATCTATTTTTACTTTTCTTTTCCCGTCAATAAACTGGTATTCTTTATTAACTGAGATCATAAATACAGTATTGTTTATGACAGCATAGATCCCCCAACTTTGTCGAACTATATCATCTGACATAAATTGTATTGAGTTATATATAGCATGTGAAAACTGAATATGTGTTTCTAAATGTTCCTTTGAACTAGGAGTGTATACAGTGAAATCGCCACCTGTAGCATTAAAGAAAGGAAGAGATACTATAGACAAAGCGATTTTTATTATATGTTTGATGTTCATTTTTAATAGTATAGAGAAAAGTATAAAGATATTGAGTAGATAATTATGATTATGCTGACAATCATGTCACACCATGGAAGTGACGAAAGTTTTGGTCTTTTATTGATCTTTCTTACATTAAGATCTAACCAGCTTCGCTGGGAAGAATTATTTATTCTATGATTTATATCCAACTTACTTACTGTCTTTACACCATAGGGGAGTATAAGTTTATATCCTTGTGAAGGATAACTTTTTATTTCAATTCCGGAATTCAGCTTCTTAAGTTTTTTTCTTAAATTCATTATGCAAACATTTAAAGAGTTGCTTCCTATTTCCTTGCTAGGCCAACCTGTTTTTGTTAACTCTTCACGGGAACTTATTCTATTTATATTGTAAAACAAAAGCATAGATATTCTTAAGTCAATGCTATTTACAGGCACTTTGCTTGTTATTTTTAGGTTCTCTTCTTCGTAGTACTCTATATAGTTGTCATTTTTGTTAATATAAAGAATCATTTATCTAATCTTCCTTACTCTTTGGTATGAATATTATCCATCCTGGGTAAATCAAATTTATATCTTCTATGCTCTTAAATTTGTTATTGATTCTGGAAAGTTCGAATAGGGTTGTATTGTTTTTTCTTGCTATCTTATACAGCCAATCTCCTTCTTTTACGCGATATTTGATAATGCTTGCCTTTTTGTTATTTTCTTTTGCGGCGTTTTTACTATAAGAATCCATTTTTTCAGATTTAACATCTATAGTTTTGTAAGATGTAGATTTGTGGTTAGAATTAGATATTGGAAAATTGTATTGTCCTCCAATTACCAAGGATTGAAGTTTGCGTTCTTGCTCGTTACTTAAGAGAAACTTATAACCGAAATTAAATGACCATAGTGTGGTAAGGTCATAGCGTATCCCGACTTGAGCAATAGGCGATAGGTCATTATTTTCGAATACTCCTCCTAAACCACCGTAAAATTTATATTTTTTAGATAAGAACACGTTACCTAACAAAGATAAATCGGTCGCATATCTTGATTCCTTGGTTGTGGCCCTAACATATTGACCAGGAGTGATCATATCGAGTTGACCGTAAAAACCGGTGGAAGCCTCAATTGCCCAAGTTGGGGAGATTTTATGCCCAAGTTTAAGCGCGGTTCCAAAAGAAGCGTCGGGCTTTTCGGTCTCAGTTTTGCCGTTATGGGTCATCATCGCGCCCACATACCAATCGGAAGGTAGCTCTGCAGAAAAAGCCGAAAAACTTGTCGCACAAGCGATGATGAATATTTTTGTCCTCACTAGTACAACTCCTCAAACATCACCGTAAAACTTCCTGAATACATACTGGACTCCACGTCAGTAGAGGGGATATCGTTATAACTCACATTGAGATCAAAATTGATGATATTGGTTGGTGCATCAATGACATAACTTGTTCGATCGTTAGTGAGCTTATTAACGCCATTGTCTACCCAAACTCGGTCTTCGCAATATGAAGAGCGACACTCAATACTGAATGGGATCTCCGTCTCACCAGTATTCGAAGCGAGTTTGAAGTCATTAGTTAATAACGTCATTGATAAACCAGTGCTAAACGTGCCTGTCGCTGTCACCGTAAAAGTGGTCTCTGACGACACAGTGTGATTCGCGGTGTCATATACGGGGTCCAAGACGCCATCTCCTGAAACATCGATACTTTCTAAGCTGTTAGGAACGTAATCAATATTGACGGTAAAAACATCTGCAAGTACACGGTAGGTGAGGGCACCACCGGATGACTGGTAGTAGTATCGGATGTCCGCAGGTATTGTTGCAGTATATAAGCCTTTCTCTTGACCTTTTAATGCACTCAGTACTGCGGTGGTATCCATATTGAACTTCGACCTATAAAAATAAAAAGGCGTTACGGTTGCACTGTAATCTAATGAGAAATCTGCACTGCAATTTTGTGTACTGCTATCCGCGAGAGTAACGGTATTTCCCGACAATTGAGCTGTTGCACACGTAGGGCTAGCGAATGGAGTATCATTACGAACATACGAATTAGAAGAAACATTGTATTGCACGCCTTTTAACGCAATTGGGACCTGGATTGTTGCACCTGTAGGGCCCGTGAGTGTTACCTCATCCGGTTTGTTGGTGAGATAGGCACTTGGCAGAAAGCGGTCAGTCGGCGTTAGCCCACTAGCTACCGTCCAATCACTAAGTGTGTATGAATTTCCGCCTAGAGACATTGCGTTTTCTAACCTAAGTTGCTGCCCCTCAACACTGATGTTGAGCGTAGCGCTTTGTGCTAGAGGCGAGGTGAGTAAAAACAACAAATATAAAGAGCGCGTCATTACTTGCGTTCCTTCAATGTGAGCTTCTTACGGTAACTTTCATCATGGTTGATTATGGTGACTTCAACTTCACCTTTGTTTATGTTTTTAGGTAGCTCGTATGCACGCTCGCGACCTGATAACGACATGGCAGTGAATTCACAATCTTCTTGCACATTATCAGTACATTGGTCTACGTAAGCACGAATAAAGCTGTTGCCCGTGTTGTTAATATGAAGCTTTCCATCTGATAGAGAAACGGAGTAGTCAATTTTCTGCTTTTTTGCAGGAATCACGAATAGGGGACGGTAACCAAAGTTAATCGTTACCGCAGACTTCATTTTTCCTTCTGGGTCGTAAGGTGATGGTTCAAAACTTACCAAATAGTATTGATCCTCACTGAAGTCACACTTGGTGCCGCAAAGAGAGCGCACGCCAACTTGTTTTTGGCGCCCTGATTCTACAATCATCTTTGGATGGGTTAGGGTAACGCGCCAATCTGAAAAGTTTTCTTCAGTATAAGGAGTGCGTGTGAGCTCTCCGTCTTTTACTTGCAACTGAGTGATATTGGATTGAATAAATTCTGTCATTGGTTTGTTGTTTGAGATGGTAAATACGCCGTTACCGTATTCGTCACCCACTAACAACATGTTGTCTACGTTCATCGCTGACGCGGTATTTGCAAATAGTGCTACTGCTAAAATTGGAAGTGATTTCATCATCAGTTACCTTTTGGTCGATTAAGTACAAAGTCGTGCTCTTTTGGCGTTTCCGAGATAGCGTATTGAGCGACGTTTTCAATGTTTTGACGTTGTTGATGACTGAGTTGAAGATCCTTATCTCCAGTCAGGTAAACGAAAGACGTTCGGCCTAAACGAGTGGTTAATACCTTTGATTCGTTGTTTGCCATTGCCTTAAGTTGTTGTTCTATCTCGGTGAGATCATCAAACTGGCCGATGTACATCACGTTGATTTGTTGGTTGTCTTTCACCAATACGATGGACTCCATCGGGGAAAGATCGGGTTGGCAGTAGTTGGTGCCAAAATTCAGTTGTTTTGCGTCATCTACAGAAGGCAAGTAGCATTGTTGCCCGTTGCTGGTTAATGAGAAGCTTTGCCCTTCTTGAACATCAATCTTATGTATCCCTGATGTAATGTTTGAAATAGACAAACAAGCCGGGCCATCACATTGAATCTCTTCGATGTCATTGCCAAAAATGTCTTTGAATTTGCTGACAAAGCTAATCACACGGCTGACGTTTGAGTTCAATTCAATGACGGTGCCAGGGTGCGTGTAACTAGTTGTATTTTTTTGCCCAGTGTTGTGTAGGGCGACGCTTTCTACATCTAATTCAATCGAGCTAGTTTGATACTCATCGAGTGGAATCAAACCAGATTCCCCATAGATATACTCTTTGTGTTTGACTTGCTGGTTCGCTTTCACAACTAACAAGCCTTTCGTTTTCTCTTCGTCAGCGTCGAAGCGTATGTTGTTTTGCGTATCTACGGTGACGTATGCATCGCTCTGTTTCGTGGTAAAGCTGATGCTGTTTTTACCGATCACTTGCGTACTGTTTAATGAGGCATTAACTGATTTTTCACCGTTGTCAGCAATGTAAACAAAGCCGTCTGCTTGGTAGTGTTCATTTCTATTTGCAGCATAAGCTGTCACATTGTTTAACGATGATTGCGACGAGTTTGCATAGTAACTGTTGCTAGCGGTTAAACGAACGTCAGTCTCTTTACTCTCAACAAGGTCGCGAGTTTCCAAGCTGTTTGTGTACTGGCTAAAGCCATCTTGATCGACAGTAATGCTCGATTTTCCTCGCAGCTTTAAAGATAAAGGCACTGACAAGTTGAATGCGAGTGTCATTTCACCGTCGTCAAAGTTAGAGGTGAGGGCTTCATTGTTGTAGCTCAGGTTGACATCGATTGTGGAGTCGAAGAAAAACGGTGAACTTACGCCGGATGACAAAAACCAGTTCTTACGTTCGTTATTGTATATATCTGCTTGATTTAAATAGTTAACTGATCCGTAACCACGGATGTTGTCACCTAAACTGAAGCTACCAGAAAGACTCAACTGCTCTTTGCTGCTTGCGCCATAAAGGTACTGCGCAAAGCGGTTTTTCTGTTCGTTTTCCAGTTTTTCGTAAGTCACCCCAAGTTGACCAAGGTTTACGTAACCGGAAAGGTAAGATGCTTCTCCATCCACACTTGAGACAGTCAATTCATAGCGGCTGTCAAATGGAAGGTAGCCTTTGAAACCAATCTGACTCATTAAGTGTGATTCTGTTGCGGTTGCACCCAATGCGATGGTTTGTGTGTCTGACCATTTATAAGCGGCCATACCTTGTAGATAAGCATCAGCTTCAAATGATTCAGTTTTCTCTGATTCAAATTCGTTCTCTTCTGTTACGACGTCGATTTCGCCACCTTGAAATTGCCCTGCAGCAACGGAGTAATCAACTTCCCCCGTGTTTAGCGTATCGGTTTGCGCGTTGTAGATACGAACGGACTCTGAAGAAACGACTTGCGAACCAGCCGAAATCTCGACTGTTACGTCATAAACCCCATTTGGCAGTTCTGAATAGCGAATACTATCTTGTCCTTCCGTTACGGATTTTTGGACAATGATTTGTTCGTTTTTATAGACTTTCAGTACACCACTCGCAGGAGCGTAAAAGAACAAGAACTGGTCTTCGTTGTTGCTCGTACGGCTCAAGTTTTTGCTTGAAGACACTTTGATGTTAACGTCATGATATTGCGTACCGTTAAGCAAAAACGATGTACTGTTCAGTGCCAAGCGATCTTGATGGTAGCCTGCCGTTAGGCGTAGATTTTTATGTTCGACATTGTAGTAACCGTAGTTAACTTCAGATGCATCGTTTTGATTGCTTGCATAGGCATCGACATGTACCGAACCATAAGGTAATCCTAAAACGAGTTGATCACTGAGAGATAGGTTATGGCTATCTTTGAAATCGGAAGAGGTATACAGGCTCGCACGATTGATAAGACCAGGGTTTGCGTTGTAGGTAGGCGCGTAATCTTTCTTGATTGCGCCTGGTTTTGTGTTCGCAAGCATGGACTTATTCACATAAACATAGAGCTTGTTTGAGTGATAGTCATAAAACGTATCAAAAGACTCAGGATTCAACGCGCAAAGGTTCAAGTCTCCGACACAATCGACACTGTTTTCAGCGCCCAACACTAAGCCGTTTGCGATTTGCTTTGCCGCGGCTTTAGTGAGTCCTGAATGAACAAGGTGACCGGTCAGTTTGTCTGCGTCACTCGGATCTTGCAGTTGAACAGAAGAATACGTCACTAGCATAGGAAGAGAAATAAAAGAGCCATTTAGCCCTTTAATCTCGACGTTACGAGCTTGCTGCTGATAGAAGTCTTGAAAGCCTTTAGGAACTGAAGTCGCGTAAGTAGCTGCATTAAACGCAAGCGCACTTAAGATACAAGAAGTAAGAGTTTTATTCACAATGAAAGCTCCGCTAGCACAGAAAGTTTGCCTTGGCACAGGCTCGCGCCTTCAGGCAAGGTTCCGAAAGAGAATTTGACGTCGTATTCGCCCGTCTTTACGCCATCCGAAGCTTGGTTGAACTCCATTAACATAGGTTCTATCTCTGTTAATGGTTGTCCCTCAATGTAAACTTTTGCCAAATCTGTCGGCGTAGTAAGAGCCGTTTCATCAGCGCTGTAACACTGTGAAGTGTTGCTTTTCATAAAGAGTTGAAATCTCATTGACTGATCGGAACTCGGAATATCCGTAGCCACGGTCAGCAATGTGAACGCATCATGAAATGTGTTCGTGTCACTATTTGATCTCAGCGTTATTGAAGAAGGGGAAAACACGACGTCAGTGATCTGATAAGAGAAAAACTGACTTTTATCGATTTCACTGGTTAATTGGAAAGTGTGAGTTTCAGCGAGTGCACCCAAACTCAACATCCCAAGATGCAGTGATATGATTGCTTGTCTAGTAAACCGTTTCACGTTTTCCCCCGTCCAATTACAGGCCGTCTTCGTAACTAGCGGTCATTTGAACGCTAACTTGACCTGCGCCTTGAACAGCGATATCAGTGATTGGTTGCTCATTTTTGACAGTCAGTGCTACGACACCCGTTTGAAGCTCACCAATGTTACCCTGAGTAAATGTTGTGCCAGATAGCTGGTCTGTTACAGCAACATCAGCTTCATACGACATTGAACCGTCCATCATCACTTGAGCGCTAATGTATGACCATGAAGCTAGTGGTTGACGATCGCCGATTGCTTCCAATGTCGAGTCGTAATCACGAGCTTCAAGAATGACCTCTGTAGAAGTGAACTTGCCATCTTCTTCTATGAATAAAGTACCGCTAGCGATATCACCACCACCTGCGCCAGTGATGACTAAATTTTCACTCGGAACTGAGCTACCAATTAGACCACTCCAAATGACCTCCGCGCTTGCTTCGTCAGCTGCATTTACTGCGCCAGAAGCCAAAGTCACTGCTGCTGAACTCATCAAGAAAAAAGTATTAAGTTTCATTTTTATCACCTATGTTTAAAAAGTGTCACGTCAGACCTCGTATGAAATCGGGACGTGGTTAAGCGACAGCTATTTGAACTCGTATGGCTCAGCGTTGGAAGTTAAAGGCTGTTAATGATGCTTTATAGCTAAATTAATGGGATTTAATTTGATTTAATGTGCCATTTAAGTTACTGATATGTTTTGAATTTCGTATTTTTATTTGTCACATAAGCGTGACAGGTTTTGATGGAGTTATAGATGTACGAAAGACTTTCTATTGATACAGTTAGAAGAACAATTACGTTATCCAATAGTGATTCGGGGAAAAAAAACCAAACGTTAGAGCTGAACCGCAGCGAATATAATCTACTGCTTGCTTTCTGTGATTCTCATGGTGAAGTTGTCGACAAGCAAAAGCTGATTGAGCTAGGTTGGCCGGGAAGGGTTGTCGGAGAAAACTCACTCGCTGTAGCAATCATGAAGTTGCGAAAAAAGCTAGAGATGTTAGCTTTGGGGTTTGAAATTAACAATTTGCCGGGCGAAGGTTACGTATTTATAAATACGCAAAATGTCAGTATTGAACAATCAAGCGGAGCTCTAGAAGAGCCGCAACCCCTCAACTCTCAAGTCGGTGAAAAAGACAACGTAGACGAACTCGGCGCTACCGAACCTTATCAACAAAATGTGCCTCAGTTTGACGACGAAAATGAACGTGACGAAGTGAAACACACGGGTTGGAGAGCTCTAATTCGTCAGAATCTATTCTGGGAAGTTTCGATAGGTATTCTTGTGGGGGTATTGCTATTTTTCTTCGTTTATCGAGAGGCATTTGAATGTTTTGATTGCTTTGGAGGCGTGGGTGGTTAATGCAAAGAAATTTAGTTTTAGGGTTCTCGTCATTGTCGTTATTGCGTTTCTGTTGCCTTGGTTTTTTTCTCTTGGTACTTACTTCTCTGGATATGCGCATTTTCAAGATGAAGAGCATGAGATTTTGTTGACTGCAAAATCTGGCATATATAAAACGATTCATAGCTTTGAGGGGCAAGTATACCGTGTTCACACCGGTCTTTACGCGTCTTTGGGCTCGTCAATGTATTTCTTTTCACTGGATGGCAATTACATAGAAGGCCTTGATCCTAAGTTTGCTGAGAAAGTTGTCTCTCTCGATCTTTCTCGATATTTTCGAGGGCTTACTCATGTCAAGTTGGCTGAGCGAGAGGAGGGTAAATGGGTTGGTAAAATGCAAAAGGCCGATAATGAACAATTGTTTGATGAAGTAGTATTAAGTGGGCGGTTGATCGGGTGGTAATAATGACAACAAAGAAAAAAATCTTGATTTACCTTTTCCTTATAAGTGGCTTGATTTCTATTCCTTGGCTCAACGCGCTAACGAGTGATTTTGTTCTCAAAGGTCATTTAGAGGATAGAACTATCAACTTCATTGGTTCCCATGGGCGTTATAAAATCGAGGCAAACTATGTCTCTGATACTCATATCGTCCATACCGGTTATTATGCTTCTCTTTTCGACACGCTCTACCTAATCAAAGTTCGGCGGGATAAGGTCGCGGCTGATTCTAATTTTAGTTTGGACGAATTTGTAAGAGGCCATCAAAGCTTCATCTTATTCAAGCTGCAGCATGAGAAAGGGAACATTTATCAACTTAAGCGTATTGAGGAAGATCCAAGAAAAGGAATTCTACAGTACCCAGTCACTATTGATGGAAGCTTAGGTCTTTTGTAAAAACTACAATTTTCTGCATCCAGCAGAGATTTACCTCACAATACCTCCATTGTTGTTGCTCCTCAAATTTTACTTTGTAGTATCCCACTTTAAGCCATGCTCGCATGGCTTATTACTTTAGTTTAAGCGGTTAGATTAGTTTGTTTAAGAAGGATTAATCAATCTTAATGATCGAACGATTTTTAATTAAAGCCTTATTATTCAAAAGGATATGAACACATTCTTCAGTGCTTGTTTTTTCTTGCAAGTATCCATACCAAACAGATGGAGTATTCTGTCTTTATCGTAAGGGATAAAAGTAATCTCGCTGTATTGGCTTCTGGTATGGGAATGTCTATGAGAAAAAACATGAAGACCTATTGGGTCGAATTAGCACAGAAAACGAAAATCGCTTCTAGTTTAGAGGAGCTGATACATTTCAAGTTTAGAGGGTGCGTTGGCAAGTCAGGCCTTGGCCACAAAGTACGTTTAGGTGTTCTATCATCACTTCGGTATAACAAGCGAAGAGGTATCAACGGTATCAAAGATTAGTGCATTTATAACGTCGTAAATTTGTTGGGGGAGGCACTATATTCCGATTGTAAGTTGCCTAAAAAGGACTACAATCGCGAAATGTTACCCCTCCTTGGTGGATCTAAAAGTGATAAAGAAAACCCTCCTTGCTATGGCACTTTTAGCGAGCATTATCGTTCCGGCGAGTGCTTGTACTGGCATCTCTCTTTCTACTGTGGCGAATGATCACATTCATGCTCGTACAATTGAATGGGGCGAAAACGATCTCAACAGCAAGTTGATTGTTGCTCCCCGTAATTACACGTTTACCTCAACTATGCCAGACCAACAACAAGGTTTGAGTTGGAAGAGTAAGTACGGCTTTGTTGGGATCTCCGTCAGTGACGATCGCTTCATTGGTGAAGGCATCAATGAAGAGGGACTGACTGCCGGTTTGTTTTACTTCAAAGGTTACGGCTCGTTAAAAGCGTACGAAGCGAAAGACCGTGCAAACAGCATTGCTGATATGGACTTTGTTCGTTGGATGCTGTCGCAGTTCAAAACCGTCGATGAAGTTAAAACAGCGATGAAAAACATCGATATTGTTCCGGTTTATATCGATGAGAAAGGGCAACCTTCACCAACTGGGCATTGGCGTGTTACCGATAAAGCGGGCAACAACATCGTCATTGAAATTATGGATCATGGCCAAGTACACATCTACGACAACGAAGTCGGTGTACTAACGAACTCACCAACGTTCCCATGGCAAGTAACCAATTTAAACAACTACATTCATTTGCAGCCGGGCACTAGTGCGCCAACCAAGTTTGGTGGTGTTGAAGCGAAGTCATTCGGTATTGGCTCTGGCTTCTTGGGTATGCCAGGGGACATTACGCCACCATCGCGATTTGTTCGTGCGGCGTTTTTCGTCAATACAGCTCCGGAATCAAAAACGGGCGAAGAGGCGGTGTCACAAGCATTCCACATTCTGAACAACTTCGACATTCCAATTGGTACAGAATTTGGGCCTGAACATCGTGAACATATCCCTGATTTGCCGAGTGCGACGCAATGGACCTCAGTGATCGATCAAGGTAACAAGGCGTTGTACTACACTACGATGCACGACAGTCGAATCAAGAAAGTTGACCTGACTAAGATTGACTTTGACCAAAAACAAGAAGTGAAACGCGAATTGGATAACGGGACTTTTACGTTTACAGACGTGACACCTTAGTTTTCCCTCGAACGTATAAATAACGTACAAAGCGGAGAAGGTTTTCCTTCTCCGCTTTTTTATTTCCGAAACATTATGAATTTCAAGTAGAGTTTTGAAAACTGAGGCATTGATTCAGTAAGTTATGAAGCATTAGTTATTGGCTAATTAATTTCATGACTCTGATTCCATATTAAACAGCCTTTATGCGAGATTTTTTAATCTTCTTATTTATCAGTCGGATGAAAATAATAGTGCTGTAGTAAAAGTCTGATCTTTTCCACAACAAGAGGTTGGTTTAAAACTTATTTATTTAACTTTTATTTACAGTAATATGCTGCTAAATATTTACTTAATTAATGGTGTTAATAGTCGATTTTGAATTAAATTATTGATATTTATTGTTTTTTATTGATTGGCTTTTGAGTTCTATCATTGTTGTCTTGAGGATTTGAAAGCGGTGTTAATTCGCAGGTTAAAGCTTTAAATTGGCTAAAGCTAATTAAGTGATTTCTAAAGTTATGAAATGGACGCTCTGTTCTTGCTTGTTCGATAAGAAATTTTTTAAGGTTTTAACCTTCTATTCTGCGGAAATAAAAAGCTGATTTCATTAAGTTGATTTTCACAATTGCCAGGAAATAAACGTAATAAATAAAGTGGTTGAAATATAAATATAAGGGAAAGGTATGAAAATAAATAAGGTCAATATAGGGCTAAGTGTTGCTTGTGGATTGTTATTCACGGGCGTTACTCACGCTCAGGTTATTCCATTCAATAATAATCAGCCGACTAACGACTTACAGGGTGATTTTGAGGCGATGGTCATTTATGCGCAAAACATCACGGTTCCTCATCACAATGATAAAGGCGATCCTAGGCCGCACCTCACTGCATTGCGTGATACTTTGCTGCTTGTTAAACCTGTCGACCACGTACTGGACTCGACGCAAGTGAAAGTGATTGGGCGCGATGCCAAAGGTGAGCAATTAGGTGTGCTGTCACTGAACCCACCAGAGCAACTTCCGAGTCACGATGGTCCAAACCTCGACATTACGTATGCGCAAGATATGTGGTCAGTGACACTGCCAGCGACTTGGATACAGCCTGGCCTTACTCTAGAGCTCCTGAATGGAAGCACATCAGGCATCGTCTCCGGTTTGGATATTGGTGCGCCGAACGAATTGCTGATAAACACGATGGATTTAGGGATGCTAACCAATCCAAGGGGACGTTTTTACTTCGCAGATAATCCTGAAAGACATAGAGACTACTTCCAAAAAATTCCGGTAAGCAAGTTGATTGTTAACCCATACGAAACAGTAAAACTCAATGAAGTGATGCTGCCAGACGGCCGTTTGTTAACCGAGTTAGATCCGAGCACAGGAACTTGGCACAAAGGGGATATGCGTGCGTATACCACAAAGATTCTGATGTCGCACGGCATCAACCTAGCAAACTATGGCATCAACTCTTCAACAGCGATCTCAGAGAGAGCACATCCATATACGGCAAATCAAATTACAGCGATTGCCGCCGTAGGGCGTTATCAAAATGGCGTGGTTGCTCACGGTGGCAGTGGTGGCAACGGTATGGTGACTATCGACTCATCGTTAGGTAATGAATGGAGCCACGAAGTCGGGCATAACTTTGGTCTCGGGCACTGGCCGGGCGGCACGGATGGCACAACGCACCGCCCATCTACGGATATTAACTCTGCATGGGGTTGGGATCAGTTCCAACAACGTTTTATTGCTAACTTTATGTGGAACAAGCGTAATGGTCAGGATCAGGTTTGTTGTACCGACGGCATAGGAATCCCAGCTTTCGAAGGCTATAAGTTCAACAGAGATGCAATGGGGGGCGGTGAGCCAACTTCACCGATTTCCAAATACACCCTGAACACTCCGTTTGTACTCGAAAAGATTCAGACCTTTATGGAGAAAAAGGCGACATTTGATGCGGAATCGTCGACTGGCTTTAGTAAATGGAACGGTGAAACCAAAACGATGCAAGAGTATGAACAACCAGCGCTCTTGTTGGCCAAATCTATCGCTTCGCAATCTCAACTAAATACGATCAAAGACGACACGGCAGGTTCCGTGCTGTTGGGTTACATCAATGACTTTGATATCACAAAGGTAGAAACGGGCGACGGTCGTTGGATTCGCGATATTTACTTGCCGAGTGCAGCAAATGTTGTCGCGGGTAAAGTGGTGAATGTTGCACGTTACTCTGGGTATGGCGTGACGGTTCATATTAATGGCCAATCGGTGAACTTGAATCGTGGTGATAGCAAGTTTTACATCAGTGACGGTAAAGGTTGGCAAGAAACCAGTGAAGCGCAGGTAGCGGAAAATAACCCAACACGTGTCCCTGCGGATAGTGGTGTCGCTGTCACAACACTTGTTGGTTACTACGACCCTCAGCAGACGCTTAACAGCTATATTTTCCCTGCATTATATGGTGCGTATGGCTTTGTTTATCAGCCGACTCCGGCAGAGAGCCTAAACACAAATGGATGTTATGTCAGAGTGTATAACGGTAGAAACTACCAAACGGATAACTACCAATTGGTTGGATTCCGTTATGACGATAACGTGATGAACAAGTTCCACATCAACCTCAAGCAAGCTGATGCACCGACAAGAGCAGAAGTTGTTTGCGATAACACGGTGTTGAGTTCGCTAGACATTGAGAAACCAAAGCAAGACCTCAAAGTTTCTATTGTTCAGTCTGATTCCTTAACCGACTCAACTCCAACGGAGAATAGCGCACCTGTTGCTCATGCTGGTGAAGATCAGTCTGTACTGTCAGGCGCAACCATTACGCTATCTGCAGAGCAGTCAACGGATGCCGATGGTGATGAGTTAACCTACATGTGGAAGCAAATCTCGGGTTTACCTGCGACCATTCAGTCGATCGACAGAGTGAACACCAGTGTCATTTTGCCGGAGTCTAGCAAAGCGGAGTCGTACGTTTTTTCCGTCACGGTCTCCGATGGAAAAGCAAGTTCTGAAGATACGGTGACTATTAGTGCCCAGCCTCAAGCAAACCAAAATCATGCGCCGCAAGTGTCTCTCCCGCAAAGCATGGATGCAAAGTCTGGTGCAGTTATTGAAATTACCGCAACGGCATCGGACCAAGATGGCGACGTGCTTTCATATCAATGGCATACATCGGGCCTAGCTTATCTGCCTGTATCAGTAGGCACTATTCGTCTGACGGTTCCAGAAGTCACGGTCGATAGCCAATTTACGGTTCGTGTGATCGTCACTGATCCAGCAGGGGAAAGTGCCAGTTCAAGCACGATTGTGAAAGTTAAAGCCAACAACAATTCCTGCAGCATCAGTGATCCAAATGCGGCGAACTACGCTGTATGGTCTGCAAGCAAATCGTACTCGGGTGGTGATCTTGTCAGCCACAAGCAGCTCGTTTGGAAGGCAAAATACTGGAGCCAGAACAATCAACCTGATAACAGCGATGCCTGGGAGCTCATCAGTGATGTAGCGCTGCCATGGTCAACTCAAAAAGCCTACTCCGGCGGTGATCAAGTGACGTACAACGGCGTTAAGTATGAGGCGAAGTGGTGGACGCGTGGTGATCAGCCGGATACATCAAGTGTATGGAAGAATGCTGGCGTAGCATGTCCATGATGCCTTTCCTTCGTTAATTTGTCGGGAGAACTGCCTCCCGACTTGTCTTTCTCATTATCAATAAATGATCTTTTCAATTGCCGAGGCCAATGCCTTTGGGCAAGGGCACGTTGTACTTGTTAGTCAGGTAAACGCTAGGAAACAAGGAGAAAAATATGATTAAACCAAAATTGAAGTTACTTGCTGTAGCATTATCGTGTCTCAGTGCTGTACCGCAAGCCGCTTTAGCTGATGTTCACATCGGAAAAGAGTTCCAGATCGAAGTGATGAGTGATGCCTCAAGGGTGGCATATACCGCAGAAGAAATGGGGTTAGATACACCCGCGATCATCGCGGTCGAAGTCCTTAACGATGCTCATCAGCGTGTTGGGCTACTGCATATTGAAAGCCCTTTATACTTGCAGTTTGAAGAATTTGAAGAGCAAACGGGTGAATTTGTCGCGGCCCATGAAAAGTGGTTTGAGCAGGGAGTGGTGAGTTTAGATCATGCTCAGCAAGCGACATTAGAGAAAGGAAGTTCTGTTCGCTTCTACAGTCTAAATGAGGCTGGCGAAGTTATTGAACTGCTTATGGTGCAGTCAAAGCCTTTGGTTTCCCTTCGAACACGTAGTGTTTCCACCTCTGCCTACAAATTTATTGATAATGGGTCTCCAAATGAAAAAATCGATTTAGTTTTGTTAGGTGACGGTTATACCTCCAGTGAGACGGAAAAATTCCGAAGCGATGCAAAACTGATTACCGATGGTTTTTTTGCTAAGTCACCTTATAGCGATTACCGAGACTATTTCAACGTTTGGTTAATCGAAAAAGCTAGCCAGCAATCAGGTATCGGTATTGGTTCTCCACTCGACGGCAGCGCGTTTAAAAGCTATTTCCCTGACAGTTCAAGCCGATTGTTGCTACTCAAAGATCGTTTTGTTTCGTTGAATGAAGCTAAGGTTGTCCTGCCGGAATCCGCGACCGAGATTTTCCTTGTTGTCTCCAATACAGAAAAATACGGTGGAGTAGGTTACGGAAATGTCGCAACCATGTCGACCCACAGCAGTGCGGTTGGACTTGCCTTACATGAAGTGGGTCATACCTTCGGCAAGCTTGCGGACGAATACAGCTACGGTAACTGTAATCTGAATGGTGAACCCTCTGCAAAAAATGTCACGATGCAAACAAGCAATGTTAAATGGTCGCATTGGATGGCACATGATCATGAGGTTGGTCTGTTCGAAGGCGCGCAATACTGTGCGACTGGAAAATATCGTCCGACCAAAAACTCCTTGATGCGTACTTTAGGAACAAACCTTGAATTTGGCTCAGTGAATAGCGAAGCCTTGATCCTTAAAATGTATGAGACGATCAACCCAGTTGCTTCAGTTTCTCCTTCTTCGAGTACGGTCGCATTGGAAAGCGAACGAGTTTTCAGTGTATCGACTCCTATTCCGACTGACAGAGTAGCTATTCAATGGTCCTTAAATGGAGACGTTCTTTTAGAAGGTGATCAGGCTGCAATAACGGTAAACCCGACAAACCTCGACTCTGGAAGTCATGTTCTAAAAGTGGTCGTGAAAGACACGACTGAAAAAGTGAAACGTGACCCAAGCAACCGTCTTATCAGTGAACGTCAATGGCAACTGAATGTCGCTGATGATCCTCAACCAGAGCCCCAAAACCGTTATCGTTACGCACGCTTTGTTATTGATTCAGAGATTAAAGGACAAGACTTTGCTTCTGCGGCAGAACTGACTTTTGTAGACCAAACTGGCAGCACAGTGTCTCCGGCGAACATGAAAATTGTCTCGGTTTCTAGCCAAGAAACTCAATATCCACGTCCGGCAAGCAATGCCATTGATGGTGACCCTGACACGTTTTGGCATTCACGTTGGAGTCAATCTCCTGTGGGTAAAGCTCCACACGAAATCATCATCGACTTAGGTCAAAGTGTCGCGTTATCCCGAGTTGAATATCTACCGCGACAAGATGGCAACGTAAATGGTACGGCCAAAGATTACAGACTGTACCTTAGTAATACCGTTGGGCAATGGGCATCACCGGTGGATAGCGGCTCGTTTGCACCGAATACGGAAGAAAAGGTGATGTTGGTGGAGTCAAAAGGTGAGGAAAACCAAGCGCCTAACGCTATTGTTTCTCGCTCGCAAGGTGAATTGACAGGATCGGGAGCCGTGATGTTAATCGGTGAAAAGTCTAATGATCCTGATGGTGACGGTTTAGTGTATCAATGGCAGCAGACTTCTCCTAAGTCGCCCCTCGCAGTTATTGAATCTCCTAAAGAAGCAAACACCCAAGTGCGGTTTGCTGGCAGTACGAGTGAAGTCACTTATCGATTTATCTTAACCGTCAGCGATGGTGAGCTTTCGGACTCTGCAGAAGCAGTGATTATGCAGAAAGCGGAAGCGACTCAATCAAGTCCAAAATGGGACGCAGGTAAAACATACGCAACGCCTTGTGAACGCGTTTATTGGAAAGAGAATGAATGGGAAAATCAGTGGTGGACTCAAGGCACGGAGCCGGGCTCAGATGGTTCATGGGGCGTTTGGCGACAAGTTAATACTTCGAACAATCAGTGTTCTTAAACGCAAAGTTCCAAGAAACACTCGTTAGAAATATTAGCCACAGACTATGTATTTCATGGAATCTCATGAGGGTGAAAACATGAATAATTACAAGAGATTATTTCTTTGCGCCTTGCCTATTGCGCTGCATTTACCAGCCAATGCATCTCAAAGTGAAACTTACATCGTCCTCCTAGATGATGCGAGTTCACCAAAGAAAATGACGCGAAGTACACAGGTTAATTCTGTCAAAGAAAAAGCAAATCAAGTATTGCAACGTTTGGCGAACGGGCCTGAATCGGTTCACACACGTTCATCCCGAACTCATGCCCCCGTTTTGGCTGATAGTATCTACCAAAACCTCAGTAGCTTCTCTGTAACACTATCGAAAGGTCAAGCTGAGAAGCTTAAAGAAATGGCGGAGGTCAAAGGTGTTTACCAAGACGTTATCTTTAGCGCGAACGGTGTACATGGCCAGAATTCACAACGAGTCGCTTCTTGGGGATTAGATCGTTCTGATCAACGTGAGCTGCCTTTGGATGGACAATACGAAGTCGGGCGATACACCGGAAAAGGCGTATCGATCTATGTTATCGACTCAGGTATCGATTTTTCTCATCCGGATTTTGGCGGTCGTGCTCAATCTGGTTGGGACTTTGTTGATAACGATAGCGATGCTTCTGATTGCCATGGTCACGGTACTCACGTTGCGGGTACAGCCGCTGGAGGTCAATATGGTATCGCACCGGAGGCAGATATTTATTCGGTGAGAGTCTTGAATTGTGAGAACAAGGGTTGGGGAAGCCAGATTCTTAAGTCTTTTGATTGGGTCATTGAACATGCTAAGCAACAAGGTCAGCCAGCTGTCATCAACTACAGTATTTCTCGAAGTACTCGCTGGGCTCCACTCGACCAAGCGGTTGATAGGCTTATTACTGAATACAACCTGCCATTTGTACACGCGGCTGCGAACAATAACACCGATGCCTGTACCAAAACACCACACTCTGAATACTCAATAACGGTTGGGGCATCCACCAGCGACGATTACCGTTGGTATAGCTCTAACTGGGGAGAATGTGTCACGCTGTTTGCGCCAGGAGCCAACATTATTTCGGCCCGAAACCATGGTGGATATCAATCAATGTCAGGTACCTCTATGGCAACACCACATGTAGCAGGGCAAGTTGCACGATTGCTAGAAGCAGAGCCTAAAGCATCGCCGAGTGAGCTAAAACGTTTGCTGATAGAAAATAGCACGGCAAATGCTCTGTACAACGTGGGCGACGGTTCGCCAAATCGTTTGTTGTACGTCAAGAGTGAAGACAGTACAGACGTAAACCAATCTCCAATAGCTGTCGCAACCAGCAACCAATACGAACTGACAGGTGCTGGGACGATAAGTTTAACTGGGGATGCTTCTCGCGATCCGGATGGCGACCAATTGATCTATCAATGGCAGCAACTCGCCCCTTCAAGCCCTCTTGCTATTTTGGCATCACCTTCCGCCTCGAAGACGAACGTAGTCTTTGATGAAAGTGGAGCCGACATTACTTACCGCTTCTTATTAACGGTAAGTGATGGCGTGACTTCTGATTCCGCAGAAGTGAGAGTGGTGCAAAAAGCACAACCTACCACTCCCAACGGTGTTCAATGGGAGTCGAGCAAAACTTACGCTTCTCCTTGCGAACGCGTCTCTTGGAAAGGGAGTGAATGGGAAAACCAGTGGTGGACAGTCGGTAACGAGCCGGGCGTTGGTGGCACATGGGGTGTGTGGCGAAAAGTTGGAGATTCGAACAATCGATGTGGATAAACGCGATTCTTCAATAGTGAATTAAATAGCGGTTGAGCCAATTAAAAAAGGATGGTCATTTACAGCCATCCTTTTTTATAGCTCAAGCTTTAAGCACTATTTATGTTTACAGATAACAAATGCTTTTGCGCGAAGGTGTCCCGACTTGTCTTACTACTTTGTGGGCCCAGCCGTTAAGATTTTTATTTTACAAGGAGGTGATTAAAGTAATTACTTTAATCACTAAATAATAAATTTGGAAAATAAATCAAATAACCAACAAGTTAAGAATTAACTGACGCTTTTCTACGCTCAGTCTGATTGTGCACAGAGATTAAGTTCAATAAAGTGGCAAGAGTTATCGAACAGGGATGTGATTATATTCCGTTATAGGGTGAATAATCCCTTCCGGTGCTGATGACAGCTTCTTTAACTCACAATTACAACTACATTGAGCGATCTCCTATGTTTTTTAAAAAGAAAGAAGAAATAAATACTGTCGATGTGAATATGGACTTTGTCAGATCGTTGTATTCATCTACTGCCGTCATTGAATTTGATCTTCAAGGCCATGTTTTAGAGGTCAGTGACTCTTTCCTATCTTGCATGGGATATGAAAGAACAGAAGTGCTCGGTAAGCATCACTCAGTGTTTTGTTCTCAAGACTTAGTTTCATCACACATTTACTCAAATTTTTGGGATGACTTAAGAGCTGGAAAAGAAAAAAGCGGTGTGTTCTCTCGAAGAGATAGAGGAGGAAATGAGGTATTTATTGAGGCCACATACTTTCCTATCTTTTCTCAAGGTCGGGTTGATAGAGTTGCCAAAATAGCTTCGGATATTACCAAAGCGCATACAACTAGTATGAATAACCAAGATCTCTTAACAGCATTAGATAAAACCTTTGCAGTGATCTCCTTTAGTCCCTCCGGGGAGGTGCTAGATGCCAATAAGGCATTTCTAGATACTTTGGGCTATTCGAGAGAGCAGGTGATTTTGAAACATCACCAAATGTTTTGCTTTGATGAGTTTTACAAAGAAAACCCAGACTTTTGGAAAGACTTACAAAATGGAAGAGCCTTTAGCGGCCGGTTTTTGAGAAAGTCATCTATCGGAGAGAAGGTTTGGATTCAAGCATCTTACAACCCAATTTTTAATGAAAAAAATGAGATGTATAAGGTTGTTAAGTTTGCTACGAATATCACCTCAGAAGTGATGAGAGAACAAGAGTCAAAAGACGCATTGACGATTGCTTGTAGTACATCTGTTGAGACAGAACAAGTTGCAACGGATGGTAAAAACTCAATCTATCAAGCTCAAAAGCAATCATCTGCGGTTGTGGAGCAAGTGGCAAGTTCTGTTGCTTTGATTGATACGCTTAATGAGCTTTCCGCAAGTATAGAGAATATAGTCCAAGTCATCGGGAGTATCGCAGACCAAACCAATTTGCTTGCTTTAAATGCAGCAATTGAGGCTGCGAGGGCTGGGGAGCATGGTCGCGGCTTTGCCGTAGTTGCAGATGAAGTTCGTGTTCTTGCGTCGAAAACATCTAGCTCGACAAATGAAATAAGTAAAGTGGTTTCGGACAATCTTGCACTTACCAATCAGATCTCAGCATCGATGCACGCTATTCGTCAATCTTCTAATGAGACTGATGAGCAACTGTTACTGGTCTCCTCAGTCATTGATGAAATACAGAGGGGAGCAGAAAATGTGGCAAAAAGCATGTCTAATCTGACGTAACTTTTGTAATGAAAGTAATAGTCAAAATCTTCAAATTAGACCTGCATATTTGATCGATGACTGTTCACTAAACAAGGGGGACGATCACAATGACAACGTTGAGATACTTGTCCCTGTTGCGAAAATATGTGGCCGAATTACTCATGCACATCGGTGTGAAGGACGAAGAGACTGTTGGTAATTAGAGCAATCGATGCGGATTAACAGTTAACACTTGCTCTGGTTTAAGAGGGTTTTTCAGAGGTTAGGCGCCTCATTTTTACTTACAGAAGCGTATTTATTACCGATAACTTATCAATTTTTATAGAATTTAATCATTCTGTTTATCGTAGGAAAAATCAGACAGAAACCTTTATTTTCAACGTATTAATGATTTTTCACACAATAATTTTGCGATTCTCGTAGGCATTCCGTTAGAAAAGTTCTGTCGTATGCTATCCAGACCACAGGAAGTATTTGCAAGAATTCTCGCTAACGCTAGTTAAGATGTTGGTCGGGAAATCATAATGAAAGATAAAATGGAAACGTATTGGGTTCAGCTTGTTGATAAGGCAAGTACGGCATCCGATCTGTCGGATTTGACTCGCTCGAGACTGCGCGGGTGTATAGGGAAGTATGGATTGCGTTACAAGGTGGAAGGGGGCGTATTGAGTGAACATCGCTACAACCGTAAAAACCTGGTGAACAGCATGGAAGGTGAAGCCGAAACTTCACCATCCTAAGCGTCTTTATTTTGAGCGGCTCTTCGTTTGCTCCAGCGTGATATGAGTTGCATCATTGCTGGTCAGCATTTGATACGGCCTTAGGCCAAAGAGTGGCATAATAGAGTAGATGTGATCGAACAAGTCTGCTTGAACGCCTTCGTAATAAGCCCAGTCGGTATTATTGGTAAAGGCATAAACTTGAAGCGGAATACCTTCCGGTGTGGGTTCTAATTGCCTGACCATGATCAGCATATATTGGTGAATATCTTTGTTCGCTTTCAGATACGCATTAATATAAGCGCGGAACATGCCTAAGTTTGTCATTTGACGAAGGTTACCCAACGCAGGTTCCTCGCTCATCTCTTCATTGTATTCGTTAATATCACGCGATTTTTCATAAATATATTGGCGTAAGATTCGAATGCTTTTCAGCTTTTCAATTTCCTCATCAGACAAGAAACGAATCGATGTGACGTCGACATTAACGGAACGCTTAATACGGCGACCACCAGAATCAGACATGCCTTGCCAGTTAATGAATGCATTTTGAACCAGTGCGTAAGCGGGCAGCATACTAACGGTATTGTCGAAGTTTCGTACTTTTACTGTCGTTAATGAAATCTCTTCTACCGTACCGTTGGCGCCGTATGAGTCCATCTGAATCCAATCATTCAAGCTGATCATGCGGTTTGCAGAAAGCTGAATACCCGCGACAAATCCTAATATCGTGTCTTTAAACACCAGCATGACAAAACCTGTCGCGACCCCCAATCCAGAGAGGAAGATAACAGGGGATTCATTGGCCAATATCGACATCGATACGACAACACCTACAAAGAAGGTAAAGAGCTTAATAAGCTGAACAAAGCTCTTGATTGGCATTTTTCTCGTAATGCCTTTAAAGGTGGCAATGTCATTCAAGGCATCAAGTAGAGCGAAAATCATCCAAATAAAGATGACCAAAATCGAGATACTTAAAATGCGGTCAAAGATGTTGGCTAACCAGTCATAATGACCAACGGCTAATGGAATAAAGACATCCAAAACCATAATTGGAATCAGCAGTGAGAGTTTTTCTAAAACATCGTATTTCGTAAAGCTGTCTGCCAAGGGTTTATTGGTTTTTTGCAATACATTGTTGGCAGAGCGAACGATAAGGTGATGAACAATCAAATAACTGATCGCAGCAGCAGCGAGGCTCGACAAAACAAAGACACTGGTGAGCTCTATTCCGTATGGATCGCTATTGATGCCGACGGCACTCAGCTTTTCTGAAATGAAAGTGCGAATATGATGATCGAGCAAAATGTCATCCTCAAAACGGGCCTGAAAACTGGGAGTGAGAATCTCAAAACAAAAAATCAAGCAGCAAGCGTTAGAAAGCCGCCAATCCTACTCCCCATCTCTTTGTTTTGCACTGCTTTAATCTAACAATCGTGAATCTTATTATTCAAAAATAGTGTATAGGCGATGATGTGATACGGGTTTAACATCCAATTCTGCAAACGGGACATGTATTTCTGTTAAGTCTGTGAACTCTCTACGGTTTTATTAGACTAGACTGAAAGGGCGGCTCGCGTTTAATTTAAGAGGCATTCAATGGAAAATTCTAATCAATCACAACAACCGACTTTTTTGTCTAAAGGCTGGAAGTACTTCGTCATTGTCGGCGTCATTATCTCATTAATGGGCGTTGGTGCCATGAGTTTGCCTGTTTTGGCTGGCGTGACGATCTCGACCATCGTTGGTGCGGTTCTGTTGTTCAGTGGTCTGGTTCAGGCATACCACACGTTTTCCATTAACGTTTGGAAAGAGAAACTTTGGTACGTCTTAAGTGCCGTTTTATATATTGTTGGCGGTTTGTTTATCCTATTTAAGCCACTCGCAGGCTTAGTAACCATTACAATGTTGATGGTGATTGTGATGATCTTAAACGGTTTGACTCGAATCTTCTTTGGTTTGAGCAACCGGAACCTACCAAGCAGCAATGTGATTGTATTCAGTGGCGTAATTTCAGTGCTTATCGGTGGTTATTTCTTCATGTTGCTCGACGATCCTGCATTCTCAACCACGCTATTGGGCACATTTGTGGGTATCTCGCTACTGATTGAAGGCATCAGCTTCATCTTTATGGGCTTACAAATGAAAAAGCTTTCCCAATAAAGACGCTATCTAGCGCTAAAACTTTGTGAAATAGAGAATGCCTGCCGATTCGGTGGGCATTTTGTATGGATGACTTAAAATCGTTCTCTATCTCACATATTTACTATTCAAGTCAGGCTCATATCTGAATCTCTCTTACTGTTTAAGCAAAGGTTATTAATAGACAAGGAGAGGATTTTGAGACCTATTCAAACCGCAGTGATTGCACTTTCATTGGTGTTTAGCTCTGTATGGGCAGACACTCAATTGCCAGATTCAGTAGAGGCTGACGTAGTCCTAAAGACGACAACCAGTTGGGATGGCACTACGTTGCCTGAATACCCCAAAGGTCAACCGGAAGTCACCATTTTAAAAATTACCGTCCCCAAGGGCGTGCAGCTTCCCATACACCAACATCCTGTCATTAATGCAGGCATTGTGCTGAAAGGGGAAATCACTGTCACGAAAAAGAATGAAGAGAAGATCGTACTGAAAGCCGGAGATGCAATTGCGGAAGTCGTCGACCAATGGCATTTTGGCGCAAATACGGGTGATGAGCCGGTAGAGATTTTGGTGTTTTACGCTGGTGTGAAAGATTAGCCGATAACGGTGAAGTGAAGCATGCAGAATCAAAAAGCCCGAGCATAAACTCGGGCTTTTTGTTTTTCCGTTGTAGAGTGTTATGACTCGCAAGGTTTTGCGTGATTGATATTGCGTTTTTGTTTGAACGACATCAGCAGTTGCGGAACCAGCGACATCAGGATCATGCCAAGCATCAAGCTGTATTGTACGGGTGTGAAGCTTTCGCCCATCAATACTAAACCAGAAACAATGCCAGCTACTGGGTTTGCGATACCACCGAAGGTAAAGTCCACCACCGACATGCGTTGCAATAGCCACACGTACATGCCGTAACCAAGCGCAGTGTTAAGTACGATAACCCACAATAAACCACCAACGTTTCTTAATGATGCGTTTTGTAGGGCACTCACATACGGCTCTGGATCAAAGCTTGCGAAGATGGCTGCGGCGATAGAAAGAATGATGCCGCCTAGGATGAGCTGCCACGTTAGAACCGTCCACCAGTGCATTCTTGTCCCTAGAGACTTAGTGACGCTGCTGCCGATAACGATACACATGATTGCAGATAGCATAGCGATCAAGCCAATTGGGTTAAGTGTGATCGAGCTAGGATCAAACAGGAACCACGCCAATGCAATCAGCGCTGCGCCGCTTATCCCTTGAATCAAACTCGGTTGTCGCTTGTACACAACCCAGCCAAACAGCATTGCGAACACAGGGACAGAAATCATACCCACTCCGGAAATTGCAGAAGGCAAGGTCAACGCCATAACAAAGATGAGTCCGAAGAAGAGGGCTATATTGATTGTGCCGAGTACCAATAAGATCTTCCAATCTTGTTTCTTTGGTAGTGATGGTTTGATAGCAAGCAACAAAAGGCCAGCCGGCAAAGCTCGCAGCGCGCCAAGCAACACCGGCGGCCAGTCTGGCAAAGTAAATTGTGTCACGGCGTAAGTGGTGCCCCAAAAGAACGCCGGAATCATCGCGAGTAAAATGTTCATGTTAAATATCTTTACGTTGAGATAATTTATTGTAAAGGTACGCTCGTGATGGCTTTTTGTAAAGTATCTTTATGTTAAAATAAATTCGTAAATCAAAATGTCTTTGGAGATGAAAGGGTAATGGACGCAATTGACAGAGTGGTAAGCCAGTGGGCTAAGGAAAAGCCGGAGCTCGACACCGAACCGATGGCGATCATGGGGCGTTTGATGAGAATCGCAAAGCACATGGAGAACCACGTCGCCGAGCTGCACAAACGTTACGACCTCAAAATGGGCGAGTTTGATGTATTAGCAACGCTGCGACGCAGTGGTCAGCCATATCGTTTAACGCCATCGGAGCTGATTTCATCCATGATGCTGACGTCCGGTGCCATGACAAATAGGCTTGATAAGCTAGAGAAGAAAGGTCTGATCGCTCGTGAGCACAGTAAAGAAGACCGCCGCAGCGTCACTGTCGAACTTACAGCAAAAGGTTTCGAGCTCATTGACTCACTGATAGAGCAGCACCTTCAAGCGCAACATGAGTTGATGGGGTCTTTAAGCAATGCAGAAAAAGGGCAGGTTAATCAGGCGTTAAAGCTTCTATTACCGCAGTATGAGTAATCGAGAACCTATTACCTAGTGGTTGCTAAACTAACGAAAGCGCAGTGTATTTCATTGGGATATCAGTAACATAGTTTGTGCTTGGTCACAGATACTTTGTTTATTATCAATATCTTCGGACAAAAACTCGCACCTTTAACTCGTACCGGCTATATAAATGTTATGGCGATGTTAAAGGTGAGGTTATGCGTGAACTCTCTGAATGGTTAGAAGCCTACGGTGAGAGCCATCAAAACCCAATCAATCAAAAGATTCATAAAGTGGCGGTGCCGGGTATCTTTTTATCCGTGGTTGGGTTGATTTGGTCTATTCCGCAAATTCCTTTGTTTGGATTCAATCTCAATTGGGTATGGGTTGTTGCTTTACCCGCGTGGATCTTCTACTTCCGGTTGTCTCTCAGTGTGTTCATGATGATGATTGGCTACACCGTTGCGTGTATTGGGCTAATCTGGTCGATGGACATACTCGGTTGGCCAGTCTTACAGATTTCGATGCTACTGTTTGGTGTGCTTTGGATTTTCCAGTTTATCGGGCACAAAATCGAAGGGAAGAAACCATCGTTTTTTGAAGACGTTCAGTTCCTCTTAATCGGGCCAATTTGGGTGTTTCGTAAGCATTAACGTGGGAGTGTTAGAGCGTTAATGCTTATCGGCCATTAGCTTAAAGTTACTTGTTTATCTGAGTAATTATGTTGTTTAGTTTGGTTATGTTTTCGACGAGCTCATGCATGTTCTCCTCTCCAACTTGATTGCAAAACTCTTCGGCGTAAGCTTTATGAAAAGGAGTGATCTTTGATAAAACTTCATACCCTTTGGATGTTGGACGAAGCAATTTAGCTTTCTGGTGTAACGGATTCTCAATGGTTTCTAGAAGACCGTCGTCTATGAGTTGATTACTTGTTCTTTGAACGCTCTGGCGTGTAATACCCATCTTGCGAGCGACTTCTGCTTGGGTAAAAGGGTGGGTTTCCACTGCACCTAATATTTGCCAGCGTGTTGCAGTTAAGTTTGCTTGTGTTGCGATATGTTCAGCAATGGCAAGGAAGTGTCCGTTAAGTTCGAATATAGAAAGCGCTAGTGTACTTAGGTCTTGTTTGGCATCACGCATTGCTTTTCACCTCACCGAGCAATTCAAAGAATCCGTTGATGTCTCGTTGATAAAATAGCTTTTCCCATGAATTTAATGTTTTTTCTGAGTATAGACTCAAGGTCTTAAATATCTCGATCGCAAAAGCTACGGGCTCTATACCGCTTGCAGTAATAACATGATTGCAGGTAACGGCAGGCGCATTAACGTAGTATTTGCTACCGGAGTAACCCGTCATCTCCATAAACTCCTTGGAGTTACTTGTATGCGACCTTTCGTCTAACAGGCCTTCTTTGGCTAAAGCTGCAGTCGCACCGCATATGGCAGCAATAGATTTGTTTTGTTCGATGAAGAGTCTTGCTTTATGAATGAAATCGCTGATACCTCCGATAGCAGCATTATCAGAGCCACACAATATTAACATTTCGCTGTCGAGTGGATTCAATTCTTCCAAAGTTAAATCAGGAAGCATTGTAATACCACCTTTAGATTTTACAGAGTTTTTGTCCCTACCTACTGTTTTGACCTCGTAACTGTGAATATTTTGTTGAAACTCTGGAGAATTTATATGCGCTATCACGTAGCCAAATTCCCAGTCAGAAATTCCTTCGTATATTGCGAGGTGAACGATTTTTTTCATGACTTTTCCTCTAAAATGGTAATGCCTTGAAATAATGACAGCGCGTTGTCATTATTTCAAGGTTTATGATAGATTCACTTTAAAGCTATAAATTATGGGGAATGTACATGAGTGCAGAAGATCATTTTCAGGGTCAGTTTGAAGTTGAATTGAAATACCGAGTGAAAGACAAACAAGCGTTTTTAACAGCACTAAGCAGCTTACAACACGAGGTGATGTTCGAAGATAACCAAGAATCAGATTGGTTTTATGATACGCCTGAACGCAAACTAACCAGCGAAAACAAAAGCTTGGTGATTCGTGAAATTGAACCATCTGGCATTAAGCTTTGGATTGTTAAAGGGCCGGAAGAAGATCGTTGCGAAGCGACAGACATCACAAAGTCTCACGCAGCAAAAAGCATGTTGGAGAACATGGGTTACGAGGTCATCCTTCATACTAAGAAGACTCGCAGTATCTACTTTGTCGGTGAATTCCATATCACGCTTGACCACCTTGAAGGCATTGGTTATTTCGCAGAATTCGCGATCATGACTGATGATGAAAGCGCATTAGGACATTACAAACAAAAACTGCAAGCACTAGCAGGCATGTTTGGTTTAGATGAATCCAACCGAGAATTGCGCTCTTACAAACAAATGTGGACCGCTCGGTAAAATCCCCGTCATTTCTTATTGGTTTGACAAGCAACTCCCTCCAATCGCACTATGATTAAAGTAGTGCGAGCTTGCCGTCTCGCACCACCATTCCATTTCGCAGACTGATGGTGACAATGTCACTTAAACGGAGGGGGAAATGTACAACCGCGAGCACAAATACGTGTATTGGCGAGAAGAGCGCAAGAAAGGCAAATGGCACTACATAATGAAGTCTTTCTTGATGATTTGCTGCGCGTTGTTGGTTGGCAAGGTTATAGGCTTGTTTATCTTTGGTGAGCTGCAAACGGTAAGGGATATTACAGAGCAGTTTCCTGCCGATGTCTTCATCATGATGCTGGTGGGATTCCCCATTAGCGTTATCGGTTGGTATCACGAAGAGTCGAAATTCTTCCGAGCCTTAAAGCGTCGAAATAAGAAATTTAAAGCGCGCTTGGGAAGTCGCAAGAAAACAAACAAGCCAGCTTAGAAAGATGCCGCAAGATTCGAACTTTGCGGCATTTTTGATTTTTGTTCGCACTTCCAATTGTGGCTCGAATCCCTTTATCTTCGACCATGTTCCTTCGCTAATAATTTCTTACTTTCTTTCTTGGATGACGCATGAATTTCATGACTTTTGGCAAGCCTTTCTTATCCTCACTCTGCTAAATTTCAACCAAGAACATCCCCTCAACAGGAATAATAATGGATAAGAAAACCATGTTGCACAGCCAAAAAGTCTACTTCTGTAATGATGAAGAGTTGGCGGCAATGCAAACCGAATGTCTTGAGACCTTATACGATTACAACCACACACGTCCTTCGGAATCAGAAAAGCGGGGCGAGATACTCGGGCGTCTGCTCGCGTCTGTAGGTGAGAATTGTTACATCGAACCGCCTTTAAGAGCGAACTGGGGCTGTCACACTTACCTTGGCGACAATGTTTACGCGAACTTCAATCTGACTTTAGTCGACGATACCTACATCTACATTGGTAACAGCGTGATGATTGGACCCAATGTAACCATCGCAACGGCAGGGCACCCCATCGTTCCCGATTTGAGACGAGACGTCGCGCAGTTCAATATGCCGATTCGAATTGGAGATAACGTATGGATTGGTGCAAACTCGGTGGTATTACCGGGTGTGACGATCGGAGAAAACTCGGTGATTGGCGCGGGCAGTGTCGTAACTAAGGATATTCCTGCCAATGTAGTTGCCGTTGGTAACCCGTGTCGTGTGCTCAGAGAGGTCGGACAACACGATAAAGAGTACTATTTTAGAGATCGTAAGCTTGAACAAAATATGTTCAATGGTTAGTCTGAACCTTCTACCCGAATAGGAAAGTAAAATGATCATCCGCACAACCAACCTCTGGTGGCTCCTCCTTCTAATGCCAAGCAGTCGGTAGGTTGAGTTGTGCCTGGCTGCGAGTAGATGCAGCCAGAATCGTATTCTATCTCGTAGCCTTGTATGAACAGAAAATGTGTTATCAAGGAGAGACAATGAATACGGCATCCGAATCCAATCCACATTCAGAAAACAAGCCAACTAAGCCCTTCAAACAACCGATCAATTCGGTCACATTAGGCGTATTGTTTGCGCTAGCGGGAACATTACTTTTTTCTATCAAGCCCATTTTCGTCAAAATGGCCTATCAGCATGGTGGTGATGCCGTTGGCATCATGACGCTGCGAGCGATGAGTTCATTGCCGGTGTATCTTTGTATTTTGTTTTGGATGCTGCGTAAATCTGAACATCGGACACAAGTGAAAAGCCACGGATTAAAAGCTGCGGCAATTGGTGTGTTGGGCTATTACTTAGCTAGCTATTTAGACATTACTGCACTTAACTATATTTCCGCTCAATTGGAGCGCTTGCTGCTTTTCCTATTTCCAACGTTTGTTGTGTTGATCATGTGGTTAACGCAAGCTCAAGTACCTAATCGTAATATCATCATCGCGGCTTTGGTTGGTTATGTAGGCGTTGGATTGATTGTTGCCCACGACCTTTCTCAATATGGGGATCAGATATGGTTAGGTGGTGGATTAGCAGTATTGTCTGCGTTTGTCTTTGCAGTTTACTTAGTGATGAGTAAAGGGAGTATCGCCAAGCTTGGTAGTACAATCTTTACTAGCATCGGGATGGGCAGTGCGGGTGTAGCGATTCTAGTTCACCTGGTTTTCAGCGACTTAGACCTACAAACATTGAGTCATGAACTTATCATCATTGGTGTATTACTTGGATTGTTTTGTACTGTGATTCCGTCTTATTTGATTGCTGCCGCGATGGCGAGGTTAAATCCGGCGCATTTAAGTTTGGTGAGCAATGTTGGCCCTGCAATGACTGCGCTTTGCGCGATTCTGATACTGGGTGAGTCTTTTACTTGGTTTCATGCCCTAGGGATGACTTTGACGATCCTCTCCGTGGTGATGATAAACCGAAACAAGTGATGTGTTGGGTGAATAAATCAAGAGACTTCAAAGCAGAGCAGGTCGAGAACGTTCGACCTGCCTTGTAGTAAACTGACTAGAGTTAGAAGACGAAGTTAACCATGATGGTGTAAAGATTGGCTTCATCTTCCGGTGGCGTGTTAACAAACGCACCAGAGGCATTGCGATAAGCGTTGAAGTGTTGCCACTCTGCATTGAGCGAAACGTTGTAATGAACATCGTATCTCACACCGAACAGGTAACTGTCACCGACACGATGTTCGTGGTCATCAAACTGTTGGCCGTAAGTCACGTATGGTGTGAATCTGTTGAGATTATATGTCCCTTGAACGTACCAGGCAGAAGCGATGTCGTTGGTTTGGCCCTCAACGGTTAACGTTAGCGCATCAAACTCGTATTCTGCCCCAAGAGAAAACAGCTTGATGCTTTGGTCTTTAGCGTTCAGGGTTTGATCTGGCACTTGCACTACACCAACCCCTGGGATATTCGTAGTGAGGTTGGTAAGTCTCGTCTCTTGGTCGTAGTTGGAGTCTAAATAGGTAAAGTTCCAACGGTAGTAATCACCACTCAGAATGAAGTTAACGCCGTACATTTCATTGGTCTTGAACGTCAATTCGGTATTGGCGTTAAAGTCGACCGTGCTTTCATCATGGAAACCGATGAAAGGTGTCGTGGTTAACGTCATGCTGTCGTTCAAGTCGTAATTCCAAAGCACCGACAAACCATTGTAAGCAGTGATGCCTAATATGCTGTCGTAAACCTCATTTGGTGGGCGAGCAGGGGTAAAGGCATGTCCCACGTAGTAGTACTCCGAAGCGAGAAAGACAGGCATTCTTAAGCGGCCACCTCGAAACTCAACGTTTCCATAGGTGTACGCCAAGTATGCCCATTCTAATTGCGGCTCACTCCAATGATCTTGTGGACGTTTCACCACTTGTGCAGAAGCTTTGAAAGCATCGTAAAAGAAGTCGAGTTGCACACCAAACGTTGTATCACAGTCGTAACAGTTTTCGTCATCGATAAAGCGATTGACCAGCAGTGGTGTCTCGTTATCGGATGTCGCCCACGAGGTTGAACCAAATCCGCTGAGTGACAAATTATCGGTAATTTCTATGATTGCGAAGCTCGGAAAAGCCAGACCACTTAGTGCAATTGCGATGAGTGATTTCTTCATATTATTTCTCCGAACTGACTACGTAGAGGATTTGTGCATTAGAAGGCAGACTACTCACCGGTGCGTAACCTATGCGATTAGGTTTTTCTTTCATCCATTCCAACAGAGCGTTCATATCTGAACTATCAATGACTTTAGGCGGGCGTGCTTTGCCAGAAAAAGACAAACTCGCCCAATGCGCATTCATCTGTGCGACGTTCTTGTTAAGTAAATAGCGATAAAACTCAGATCGCTCTGACGATGTGTCTGGCCAGTCTGACAGTTCAATTCGTTTCCCTTGTAAGCGTTTGGTTTTCCCACGGTAGAGTTTTCTCGCTTTGGTAATATTTAATTCACTAAACTCTGAGTCGAGAGAGAATATGGCGTATTGATCCGCGGCTAGAGCCTCGCTATCGAACGACATGAGCAACGCGAAGGCAATCAGCGCAGTCGTCAATCCTCTCGCCATGCTGTTTTTGGAAATAAAGAAATCGGTATGCATATCCATCAACCTTTTCGTTAAATCACGCTTTCAATTTGATGAAGAAGTTTCTCTTTCCGCACCGGTTTCGGTACATAGGCATCCATACCTGAGTCATAGCAACGTTGAATATCGTCATCCACAACACTGGCGGTTAATGCAATGATCGGTGTTTTCGGTAGACCAGAGTTTCTTTCATATGCTCGGATTTCTTTGGTCGCTTGGAAGCCATCCATCACCGGCATCATGCAGTCCATTAAAATGATGTCAAAGCCATTATCTTGTTGGAACATATCCACGGCAATTTGACCATTTTCTGCAATCTCAAACTCATAACCAGCTTTACTTAACAACAATGACGCTACTTTTTGGTTTACGGTATTATCTTCAACTAACAGAATACGCTCAGAGCGACTTGGTAGGATCGTGATTGAAGGCTCTTCTTTTAGAGCCGTTGTTTGAAGGTTATCGACATGACTAATTGGGGCTGGACTGATGTTGTCAATCGTAGCTTCAACAACTGGTACGTTAGCAGCTTTTGCCAGTTTCTCTTTCAACACATTCGCTTTGAATGGTTTCGGGACGTAGTCGTCCATACCAACATCAAAACACTTCTGAATATCGTCATCCACCACACTCGCGGTTAAGGCGATAATAGGGATGCGGTAGCTGCGGTTTTCATCTTGCTCGATCTGACGAATTTCCTCTGTCGCTTCAAAGCCATCCATGACAGGCATCATGCAGTCCATTAAGATCAATGCGTATTGGCTCTTTTTGAACATTTCAACGGCTTCGACACCATTTGCAGCTAAATCGAAAGGGAAGCCCGCTTTGGTCACGTGCAATCCAGCAATTTTTTGGTTTACTGTATTGTCATCAACCACCAATATTTTAGCTCTGGTATTCGCGACACTGGTTACGGCTAGTTGTGCTTTTTGGGTGAATTTTGCTTCGCAGCTTTCAAGTGCTTTCACTAAACGTTGACCAAGCAGCGGTTGAGTAATGATGGCACTCACGCTCTGACCGAAGTCAAATTGACCGCTGTGTAAATGCTTCACTAAACACAGACGAACATTCTGTGTTTCCAGTCTGTGGAAGGTGTCTTCATTGGCTTTGACTGCATTAGGACGAGTCTCGGCATAGATCATAACCACCTGTTCTTTGTCGTTGATCCATGTCGGTAGCTCATCTAATGACGTTACGGATTGATGCATCGCGATGCGATAGAAATTGAGCTCATCACGTAGGGTACTTTCCATATTCGGGTCGTCACAAACCAGCCAAATCTGACTGTTATGAGCGGTATGTTTTGAGTCAAAATCTAGTTGGACTACGGAAGAAGTCAGTTGGAAGAAGAAGCGACTCCCTTGGCCTTTCTCTGATTCCAGTTGGATCTTTCCACCCATAAGCTCTACCAGTTGCGTGCTGATCGCTAAGCCGAGCCCAGTACCTCCAAATTGGCGCGTTGTAGAGTCGTCTTCTTGTGCGAAGGGTTCGAATATCTTTTTCTGCTGTTGTTCATCAATGCCGATGCCGGAATCTTGCACTGAAAACTCCATTACCGCGCTAGAGCCCAATACGGAATGGGTTGATACCGACAAGCACACAGTGCCACTTTCGGTAAACTTCACCGCATTGGACATAAAGTTCATGATCACTTGGCGTAAACGGTGATCATCAATCATCAAGCGGAATGGAGTATTACGGCTAATGTTTACCTTAAGGTCGATGCCTTTTTCTTTGGCTTTTGGAGAAACAATAGAAGCTATGTCGTAGATAGATTCACGCACACAGGTTGAATGTGGACTGATAAGCAACATGCCCGATTCAATTTTTGAGAAGTCTAGAATGTCGTTAATCAAGCTCAACAGTAGTTGCGATGAAGTCTCGATAGTATCCACATAGTCGCGTTGCGTGGCAGTGAGGGAGGTATCAGACAACACTTCTGATATACCAATTACCCCATTAAGTGGTGTGCGAATTTCATGCGACATGTTGGCCAAAAAGCTGCTTTTTGCTTTGCTGGCTTTAATCGCGTCGTCTTTCGCACGTTCAGCATCTTCTTTTGCTTGGGTTAATTTCACTTTTGCTTGTTCGCGTTCGTAACTCAGGCGCTCTACTTCCTGAGCGAATTTGCTCAACTCGTCTTTGCCTTTGACCAATTCTGCGAGCGGCGACTCTTCGCTGTAGCTGTCGCGGCGTAAAAACTCGAGAACAAGGTTTAGGTTGCCTGTCACTTTACGTACTAAACGTATTGCGAGGCTGATGACCAAAATGGTGATTAACGACATCACGCCGATGAACATGAGTCGCTGTTGGTTGGCAATGGAGATGGCATGATCAACGTCAGCATTAAGTTGGTCAGTCATTTTATTATCGACATTTTGTAGCAGTTCGAGACGGCCGTTTAGAGCAGTCAAACCCGCCGCGACTTCTTGGGGTGGTAGGGTACTCAACTCTTGTTCACTGAACAGATAAGCACGGAATTCTTGGCTAAGAACGAACACTTCATTTGTGAAGGTTTCGATTAACAACTCAACTTGCTGTTGATTAGCATTAAGGGTTACAAAGCGCTCTAAAAACAGTTGCTGATTTTTGACTAAGGATTCAATCTCGCTACCGATGTCTGTGTCGTAGTACTGGTTTTGTTCAACGGAATAAATTAGGTACTGGCTTAAGCGGTTTTCTTCTTTCGACCAGAACATTAGCCACTCAATTTGCATTAAAGCAGACAGATGGTTTTGGATTTCAACCGTGGCATTGTTAAAAGGGACTTTTTCTAAAGCCAAAAGAATCTGTTTGTAAGTGTCGGCGCGCCATTCAGCTAAGTCTAGACGCTCATCCATGTCTGTACTGGTCGCGAGAGACAAACTTGCTTCTTCTAGGCTTGACAACAAGTCCGCCATTTCAACGCCTTTATCGGCAAAAATGAGAGTGGCGGTGGCATTGAGTTTCTCAGTTGTACCTTTGATCATCACCGCTTTATCGGTTACGTCTGGATTGCTAGGCAGGTTGTAAAGATACGAAACCTGATCCATGTAGTCAGAGAACAAATGTGCTCTTTCAAGATCTTGAGCCTGAGTCGACAACCTAACGACTTGCTGCCCCGCCAGAAAGAGCAACAAAACGATGGGTAAGAAAACTAAGCAAAACAGCTTGTGTTTTACGGAGAGGTTATTCCATGAAAGCGATCCAGCCACAGTGCACGTCCATATCCAAGAGATTGATATGAAAAGTGTAGTTTATGTATCTCATTTGTTAGAAATGGTGTAGAAAAATTCATACTAATACTATCCAAAAAGTGTGACTCTTGCGACAAAGGTGCAGTTTGTTAAGAGGGTATGATGTCAAAAATATCAATAACTCCCTTCCTATTAGATTTATATCGTTTATTTAAAGTAATGAAATGTATCGATAAAAACCATTTGTTGTACATGGAAAATGTTTTGTCGTAACTCGGGAGAAAGTTGCTGTTTCGATATACAGGGGTAGGTATAATTTGTTTGCTTTCTTGCTAATGAGAATGCCAAACGTCAGCGCTTGCATTTTATGCAATTTGTACTCTGATTACAGCGAAAGGGCACAAATAAGACGTGTCACCCATCGATTAGAATACGTATTTTAAAATACGACAATGTCACAACAACAATTAAGTCATGAATGTATCTCGAAGTCTTCAAAGCGTAACGCTCCGCTACACCGTCCCAATTGTCTTTATCGCTTTATTTACCAACTTTACCTATTGGGCCTACCAACAAGTCGATGAAGCAAAGAGTCTTGCTCGCTATCACGTAAAATCGGCTGAAGTAAACCTAGGAACCATTGTTGGTGGGTATCGTGATTTGTTGCGGGCTATGAGCAATGATGAGCACTTCACCGAATCAGAATTGTCGCTGAAAGAGCGAGCCTCTCGCGCTGTGTCTTATAAAGAAGCGTTTGAATTGGCAGGGATCGGGTTCAGTGATGGCGTTGGGAACATGGTCAGCACACACAATAACAAAGTCCATTCCATCGCACATCGAGACTATTTTCATCAAGTAATCCGAACCCAAAAGACCGTCATGACCGATGTACTTACAGACATCAGTAATGGCAACATTGTGTATGTCCTATGCCGTCCAATGTTTGATCTGTTAGGGGATTTGCAGGGGACCATTTCAGCATCGATTCACTTTAGTGAGATTCAACATGCGTTAAAAACGGACAACGAAGATGATATTTATAGTGTCTTATTGGATGATGAGCTGAATGTCATTAGTCATTCCAGAGATGCACAATATGTTGGTGTCAATCTGTTCAATTATGGTTATGAAAAACTCTTTGATCGGGAAGCCAACTTACACGCTTTATCGAATTCTTCTTCCGGTGGTTTCTTCACTTATTCTTCGCCATTCGATTTGTCATACATTGAGTTCCGCAAGATTGAGGACACGCCTTGGATTTTACTTTCAAAAGCCAAGTTCAGCAGCTTACTCGGTGAAGGGACAACGATGTTTGGTGTTAACGTCTTGCTTATCATCGCGATTTATCTTGTGATAACACGATTGATGGGTAAACAAGTCGTTGGATTAACGCAGCCTCTAGACCGATTCTTAGAAGAGAGCCAAGTGGTTCTCAATGACAGTTCTATGGAGCTGAAAGAGCATTTTGAGTTGGTATTACAAGCTAGTCGTAATGGTGTTTTTTGTTCTCGTAGTGGCTTATTAACACGTGAATATTTTTTGCGTGGGGCTGAAAAGTCACTTGCATTAAATAATAACCAGAAAGCTTGCATCTTCTTTGATATGGACGATCTAAAGCACATTAACGATAGTTATGGCCATTTAGCGGGTGACAAGGTGATCGCTTTGTTTGTGGCTGTATTGAGAGAAACGTTCAACCATAAACGTGACATTATCGGACGTTTTGGTGGTGATGAGTTTGTGGTTCTCACACAGGAATATGAAAACAGAAGAGATCTAGAGAGAAAGCTAGAACAATTCTTGAATAAACTACAAACAACGGTCGAACGCTTGGATCTTAATATTGATTTGTCAGCGTCAATCGGTGTCGTGCTCACCGACCGAGTGAGTAGAGATATCGAGACCTTGTTGCACTGTTCAGATATGGCGGTTTATCGTAGCAAGCAATTAGGAAAAGGACGTTTTACGTTTTATCATCCATCTATGGTAGAGATTCCAATTTTCTCTTAGAAGTAACCGCAGGATACAGGGAGGCTTGATGCCTCCCTTTTTGATTTGTTTTTTTATTTAAAATCACGCGGCTTTTGGATTTTTATTTAAGATGTATAGATCATGGTCGCGCAATAAATAGAGCACGAAACAGGCTCCAAGCATGGGCCATGCAGCAAAGAACAACAGATTACTAAATGGGTCTAAATACTTAGCAAATGCAGAAAACGTTGATCCTGCATGTAATATCAGAACCGCAAGGTAAGTAACGTTTTTCCAAAGACCTGCTACAAATACGGCTAAAAAGACCAACTGAGCGAGCCCCATAGCAACAGAGAAACCACTAGAAATACTCAGTCCGTAAAATCCGGAGAACACTTTCATTGCGTGTTCAGGGACAAACACTTTATCCAACGCCCACATAATAAATACGAGGGCTATTGTTAACCTGAGTATCAATAATCCTAGAGCCAATTTACTCTCGAGTGTGGTTGTTTCTACGTCTTTCATTTCCATTCCTTTTTTGTGTCGTGAAGGTTCTTATGTCAAGACCGACCAAAAACGCTGCGACTTACAAATACATATGTAAATAATCGTGACGCGTTTTCATTTTCTGTTCGAAGAGGGCTGCAAAACCCAATACTAAAAATTTGGGCCAGATTGCAAAACGAGTCGCTTGAGCAAAAGTTTCTAGATGCAGATTGGAAATAATGTCATCTTTTGAATAAGCACGGTTTTGGCTATTTAGTAAGAAGGATATCGCTTCATGAGCAAAGTGGATTGGCATAAAAATACAATTGAAGACAACACGTTAATAACTTCGAGTTACAAGAATACACAGAATGTACGTCGTTACTTTAAAGACAAGTGTGGTGAAGGGTTCAAGTTTGACCGTGACTTTATGCTGTGGATGCAAACGTCAGAAGGGCTGACGATGGGCGACGCTGCTCAAGAGTGGTTGCAACGCCAAGCTCAGAAGTCGGTGTGATGTGGACAGTTACCAATACCGACTCCCAAACGCTTACTTGAACCATCTTTGGGAAAAAGGCGCAGGAGACAGCTACCCGTCAGAATTCAGCCCCTACAGCAGTTGTACTCGTAAATTTCTTCAACAAGTTCAAAGTTTGTTGAGCCCTAAACAACCTAAAACGGCCATCGATTTAGGTTGCGGTGCTGGTGGGTTTAGTCGATGGCTTAACCAGGCGTTAAATTGCCATGTGCTTGGCATCGACCGTTCAGAGTTTGCGATTGAGTTCGCCAAACAACATGCTAGAAATAACCCAGATATTGAGTTTGTGGTTGGTGAGTTTGAACAATTAAACCAAATCGTCGGGCGCTTCGATCTTGCGGTCAGCGTGGATGCCTTACCATTTACTAAAGACGAAGATCAGACGCTTGCAGATATACACCGTTTGTTAAACCCATCTGGCGACCTACTTTTTACTACGAGAGAACCTCTAGCGACATCGCCAAAATCAAACAAGCTTGGTCGAGCATGGTGTTCAGTCCTTGAGCGTAATAGCTTCGAACTTGTTGAAGTCATTGAGCGAGAGGGCGTTTCTGAATTTTGGCACTCTATCTATCAGCAATGGACAGAAAATGAGGCCCAACTAAGACTGGTCTTACCCAGCGAAGAGGTCGACGGTCTTATGCTGGAAGCCGAACAAGTGGGTTCTGGCTTATTTGATGGAAGGCCTTGGCTCGAAAGTTCAACGAGAATTAAAGATATATGTGTATTGTAACAACGTTAACACAGCAATTAAGCGATATTGATTATCCAGAAAAACGAGTTCGAACAAGCCTCGTTCGTTCAATTTCGGCAAGTGGTTTTCGAACTCTTGAAAACAAAGCGCCAAGCGTTGTATTTGAGCATTGTGAAGTATTGTTAGCAGAGATAGATTGGGCGTTGAGTTTGATTGCCTTTGATTGGGCTTTTCGAATGAAACCCCATTACGATAACGAAACCTTCGCTCGTTTTGAATCTTGGCTTTATCAATACATTACCGATTGGAATGATTGTGATGATTTTTGCACCCATGCACTCGGTGCGCTTATTGCTCAAGACAACAGCCTGTTTATTCGCACATTGGAGTGGGTTAAGAGTGATAACTTTGCCGTGAGGCGTGCAGCCGCAGTGACGCTTATCTATCCGATCAATAAAGGCCTGTATAAAGGGACTGAGCCTTTTCACATAGCGGATTTGTTGCTCGAAGATGATCATTATTTAGTGCAAAAGGGTTATGGCTGGATGCTCAAAGTGTTGGCCCAAAAAGAACCAGAGCGAGTGGTGGACTACTTGAAACGTCAGCATAGCAAGATGCCGAGAACGGCGTTTCGATATGCGATAGAAAAGCTGGATAAGCAAACTAAGCGAGAGTTGATGGCCTTGTAGCTTTCCTCTTCGGCACTTCGTCAAAGCAAGTTGAGTGATACAAAAAAGCCGACAGAATCGAATTCTGTCGGCTTTTATCGTCTTACGGATTACTTAACAGACAAATACTCAGAAGGTGATTTGTCTGGTTTCGGTAAATCCATCGACGCAACCGTGTTGAAACCTGCAGGCGTTAAACCATCAGAATAATCAACAGTGCCATTTGGCAGGTTAGCTTTGGTTTCTGATGGGTTCCACATACGGAAGTAATCTGTCAGATCATATCCGGTCAGGTATGAGGTACATGCCATCATGAGATCGCCTTGGCTTAACTGGCTGCTTTGTGCAGAACAGTAGTTAATGCCTTGGTCGCCAATACTGTCACCACGTGCTTTACGGTGTGCGAGTTTGAAGAAGTTCCAGCCTTGGTCTTCACCAAAGATGCTCGGCTTTTCTGCTTGATTCGCATACCAATCATCGATGTTGAAATGGTCTTCTGCCCAAAGCTTTAACTGGCCGAACATCGCTAAACGCATGCCGACATCCGCTTCACTCCAAGCATGGCCTTCGAAGCGATCGAGCCATAAAGGTGACTTGGATAAATCACTCGCTATACGGTCCATGTATGGCTTTGATTCACGCTGCTCTTGCATGTAAAGCGCAAGAATGTTGTTGGTGACCTCAGTAGAGCCTGCCATCATAAACGGCGCTGCAGCAAGGTTGTGTCCGACTTCATGCCATAGCAACCAGTCATTGGTTGGGTTTGATGGCGCGACAGTCCATGTTGGCCAGTAGCTGTTGCTTTGAACTGGGTAGCCTGAGTGCGCCGCACCAATCGAGATTTGCACATCATTCACGAAGCGATGTCGGTTGGCGAGCAGGGCATCATAAGTAAATCGACGGTGTTTTCCTTCTGCCGTGACTTGATCACGTCCGTAAAAATCACTCGCATGATTCGCGAATGCGTTCAGTTCATCGGCAAACTTAGGTACGTCTGTGTCCAGTACGTTTTTCACTGGCGTCGTGTAGACGAAATGACCTGAATCGATTTCTGCCAATGGCACGTCAGTGTTGATTGGGTTTAGCCAAGCACCGTCTTTCCACCAAGACGCACGTAGCACACCAGTGAAGTTAAACGTCACAACGTCACGAGAATCCACTTCTAACGGTTGAATGTAAATCAAACCACCGTAAGGTACTTTGAAGCTCAAAGAAGAACCATCATATTGGAAAGTCTTTTGCACGCGTGGCGGGCGTTTCAAGCTCAGTTCGTGGTTTGCTCGGCCCGTCAGGTCATCAACCAAAGCAACATTGATAGACGCTTTTACACCACCAGAGATGGTGACTTCTTCAAGTTGTGGCGCCCATAAGCCAGTCGATTGCATGCTGCCTGCCGTACCAATCACGGTTTTGTTGTCGGTATGAATCGCAACGCTCGCTGCACTGCCTGATTGAGCAGGACGCCCCGGGTAGCCTGTCGTATCAACACTGATCTCTAAATCCCAGTAAGAGCGACCTAACATCATGCGTGTTAATGGCTTTTCCATCCAGTTCAGAGGGTAAGACGGATTCAGCTCGCCTGATTCGGTAATCATTGACCATTTAGCAAGTTGCTCTCGCGTCTCTTGACCACAAACATTACCGCCTTGATGTGCGTTGCTCGTGTAGCAGTTCAGCATTTCGACCGCACGTTCGAAGCCAAGCTCATCTTGTACGTTTGGATTGAATTCGTACTGCTCGTCATTCCATAGCCAAACGGATAGGTTATCGTAGGTTGAAGTTAGCTCAGCCTGCGACAAGCGTTCACCAATCTCTCCTTTACTGCGGTAGTAAAGCTCGTGAGAAAGTAGACGATCAATATTGGCACCTAAGTTCGCCGCTTTAACCATGCTATCAACGACTTCAGGGCTTATTTCGTAACGAGTAAAGTCTGGACGATGGTGGTTACCACGGCTTGGAATGCCATGGCCTTCGCGCACTTCAATACAGTTTACTTCGTATTGGTAATTGTCTTTACAAACCGGAACGCCAGGAAACTCGCGTTGAAGTTCTGCGATTGCTGCTTGTTTCTCTTGTTCCGATTTCACCATGTGAAATGCATAACGTTGATGCTGTTGTCCATCAATGGAGACTTTGTATAGCGGTATTTCAAGGGTAGGCATGTCGATATTGCCCGGCCACGTCACTGTACCGTTGTCATTGATCTCAATCTTAGTGGTGTCTGCATAACGTTCATAAACCACAAGATCGTGCTCTGCGACGGTATGCAGGTTAGGTACGTTTGGGCCAGATGTGCTGTGACACCAATAGCTGTCCGTACACAGAGATTGGAATGTCTTGGCAACGTTCGCACCGCCAACAGAAACGCCTGCCGCATCCGCTAAACGAGCAATTGGCTCTGGGTTACTTTCTTCTAAAGCATCAAAGAAGATGATGCTACCGCCGTTGTTTACGTATTCGATCAGCGCTGTAACGTCATCTGCGTCCAACTTAGGTTGGTTGATGTCAGACACGACGGATTTTGTCGCGTAGCCATCGGTTTTGATTTCGTAAGACTGAAGCAAAAGCAGTGGTGTAGAGGTTGGATCTAGTGAATCAAACTGGCCGCTGCTTAATACGTCCATTTCACCCAATTTATAGCTTGGATTGACAAAGAAATCGTAGATTTGACCTTCTTTGCGATCCCAACGGAATGCGTGACCTTTGTTGATGTTGGTTGCAATCGCGACAGATTCTTGCGTTGCATTCGGCACTAACCAATCAATCAAGTTGCTGAACATGATTTGCATGCTGCCATGATCGGTACGAGTATCCGCATCTTGCGCTTCTTGGTTGTGAGGCGTGCTATAACGACATTGCTGCGCTTCGCTGTCGATGCCCAGATCGGCGCCAGCCCAGTAGTTGCTTGAACAAGAGAAGATAGAGGTGTACATCGCGTTACCCAAGAACACCACTTTACCCGAACCAATCATACCTGCCGTCATGGTTGGTAGATTAAAAGTCGCGGTTTGTTTGGAAATCACTTCTGGGCGCTGCATCACGACCGTTGAGTTTTCATCAATGGTTGTGGCATCCACAATATAGGCTTTTTGATCTTTGCCCGAACCTCGAGTCCATGCCGCTTCTTCACCAAACGGGAGCCAGTAGCTGTTGTCGTTACGTGGCATAAGAACAGGGAAGGCTTCATTGGTTAGGTTGAAGTTACGCATTGCTCGTGTGTAACCAGAGCCGCCCCAACCATGGTTATCATGGAAGATGTGCACGCTATCCACACCAGCATAAATCTGATGCAGAGACTGCGTGACATAATTACTACCAGAAGCACGAATCGTACGCAGCATAGGCGCAGTAAAGCCTGACCATTGAGGCGTTTGCTTTAGTTGCCCATCAATGATTTGTGTTAAACCTTGGCTGAATTGCGCTTCGAACTCATTGGGTGTTGTGAAGTTCGTGCCTTCAATTTTTGCACCGTTAGGTAGGCTCAGATTGATCAGCTCATTAATAACGTTCGGGTATTGTGCAAACACCTGACGAACGGTATCGCTGATCTCAATATGATTTCCAGAAGACACGCCATAGCGATGAACGAACGCATCAAGGTTCTGTTTCACCAATGGGTTGTCGCTTAAATCCGCAAGTTGGTAATTGACCTTATTGCCTTTCACTTGGCCTAGAGTATAGGTGTCGATACCAAAGATCAGGTCCTCACCCCAAAGGTATTCAAATTCACCGTTGGCATCCGTGATTCCGCGTGCGGATTGGCTAAAGAACTCGATGCCAGCAAGCGCATTTCCTTGCGAGTCGGCCAAACGGCTTTTGGTCAACGGTTTGTTGGCTGCACTTGGTTTGTATTCGTAAGTCGCCTCTGCATTGGCAGACACAAACGACCCCGTTAAGTTGTTGCTTGCGCCCGGAGTGACTTCTGGTTGAAGTTCTGGGTCAATGTGCGCGCTTGGTTGCTCACCTTCGTTTGCGACACTTGGATTGAGAAACGCATCAATCGCCGCTTGATCGTCGCTCTCGTACAAGTCTTGGATGTCATAGCTGTTGATTTCATCCAAACACACTTGTGCGTCCTGAGTAGGGCACGTGTCGATCTTGTTTAACAGCTTAGTGGCGTTGTTTGCGTGTTGGCCGAGTACCTCTTTTAGGTCATAGGCTTGCGTTAATTCAGCTGGCTGTGAACCCATACGAGTTTGCTCAGGGATCTGGTAACTGAACTCACCTAAAGTCACACCACCAAATTGACAATCAAACTGGCCTTCTGAAGCAGCGTAGGTGAAGTAGCCAGACTCACTGATGTCTTGCCCATCACACTGAATATCGCCAGTGATCTGTTTACCGTTAATGAACAGCTTACCTTGGTAGGTAGTCACGCCAATATCTGGTTGATCAGGCGGTAAATCTGGTTCGACCGTTGGAGGTGTTGTACTTGTTGAGTGTTTGTTTTCATCGCCTCCGCAGCCAAACAGCAGCGAAGCGACAAGGATTGAAAGAAGACTTCTTTTCAAAGACTAAACCCTTATGGAATGCCATCGAATAATGGATGGAGTATTGGTTGAGAGTGACTTTATTTAAAAGCTCAAAGTTTTTGGTTGATACTAAGTAAGTCGTTAAGTCTTAGTGATTTTTTGAGCTCAATAAATGCGCGCGCATTCTAGATTTAAATGCGACCGGAGGGAACAAAAATTAATGCTTGAGCTCAATTATTTACTCTTATGAGAGCAAGGTTACGACGACGAACGATCCTAGTGGCTGCTTTCCCTTTCATTTCCTCAAAAATAGCGTAAAGTTTGCTGGTTTTTCACTAAAATCCTTCCATTATGTCTAATGCAAAACTCCTTCTTGTTCGTGGCTTACCGGGCTCTGGCAAGACAACGCTGGCCAAGCAATTGTCCAAACAGCTCAAAGCAAAGCATTTTGAAGCTGACATGTATTTTGAGAATGAAAATGGCGAGTATGTTTTTGACGGTACGAAGCTGGCAGAAGCGCATGAATGGTGCTTTCAACAAACGCGCAAGTGGCTAAGTAAAGGTAAGACAGTGATTGTGAGTAACACGTTTGTGCGTCGCTGGGAAATGAAACGCTATGTAAAGTATTGTGAAAAGAAGGGGATTGAAGTGGAAGTTCAGGTCTGTCGCGGTGAGTACTCAAGTGTTCATAATGTACCACCAGCGACGATTGAAAACATGCGTCGCCAGTGGCAAGAGTAACGCTTCTACCTTTGTGGGCTCATTGACCTCGACCGTCGATCATGACGACTAAGGTTTTGCTCATAATGGTAATGTCCATCGAAATCCAAGAATAGAAAGAACTCAAGCTCAGAGCATAACTGTGGTCAAAACCTACCTTGCGACGAACGTCCTCGATGCAAGAATCGTAACCTTGATTTACTTGTGCTAATCCAGTGATGCCTGGTAAAACACCGTATGTTCGTTCGACAAAAAATGGGATTTCGTCTTCCAGTTTTTGATAGAAAGCAGGGCGTTCAGGGCGTGGGCCAATCAGTGACATCTCACCTTTCAAAACGTTGAACAATTGTGGTAGTTCATCCAATCGTGTCTTGCGTAAAAAACGGCCAACGGGCGTAATACGTGGATCATTTGCCGATGCCCAAACTGCGCCGGAGCGTTGCTCTGCGTCGACATACATGGTGCGAAACTTCATGATTTCGAATAAATCCATTTTTTCTGGCGTGCAGCGTCCAACACGAAGTTGACGATAAATAATAGGGCCACGCGAATCGATGACAATCGCCAAAGCAATCAAAGGCATGATTGGCGCAGTCACGATTAAGATCAATAGCGAAATGAGAACATCGAAAGCTCGCTTAGCTAGGTGAATGTTTGAATCGTAGCGTGATGTCTTCATGATGACTTCCTTATTGATTAATGCGTTTCCAACGCCCATTTTCCATTCCTAGTAGGTAACGCAATCCACCTGCAAAGTTGGCGATATGTCCTACGACCATGTAACTGATTAATTTGAACGGTTTGAATATATTGAAAACCGGAACAAAGTAAGTGATCAGCGCGACGAGATATACCGCTAACTGCCCAAACATTAGAATCTGAAATGCTGGATAGTGATCAAGCAGCAATGAGCTCACCAAGCATAAGATCATCAGATAAGGCGTCGCGAGACGCAGTACCTTTCCCGATAGAAATGCAAATGCGGTGCCACGATAACGGGGAAGCAGCAGCTTTTTTAGCTTTAAGAATTGCTGCATATTCCCGGCAGAAATACGCAGGCGACGTTGGAAGTCCGAACTGTCTGGGCTTTCTTCCAGTTCGATGGCTAACATTTTTGGTTCATAAACGGAGTCATAACCTTGAAGCACAATGCGCATGGGCAAAATGAAGTCGTCATTGATGATCTCAGGCTCTAATGGCGAAAACAGTTTGGTTCTGAAGGTATAGAATGCCCCGTGAGAACCAATGGTTGAGCCGATCAATGACTCTTTGTACTTCACGTTCGATTGATATTGCCAGTAGGCTGCTTCGCCTTGATTTTGTGTCGCCATGATTTGATAGGTTGCATTAACGACGCCGACGTTTTCATTTTGGTAGTGCTGGCTAGCAAGTAGTAGAGAGTCACACGACACCAGCGCGGAAACGTCACTCAAAGCGGTAATGTCCGAAATGACGTTTTCCATTTCTGCGTTGAGAAGTGCCACTTTACCTCGGTTGATTCGATGATCGTGGATGATGAACAAGGTATCGGCACAAATGGCTTCTTGAATGGTGTCTTGCGCAATATCAGCGGTATTGTCAGAGCACCCGTCACAAGCAATTACCACGGTAAGCTTATTTCTCGGATAATCTAAACTAGCAAGGTTGCGAATTTTCTCTGCTATCCACTGTTCTTCGTTATAAGCGGGAACGATCACCGTAATGGAGGGTAAAGTACCGTCGCTTTTTGACGCTTTATAGTTACCTTCGCCTCGTTTCGAGGAAACTTTACTTGTTCTGCGATGAGCTGATAACCAGTTGAGAACAAGGGGGTAGCCAACGTGGTGGTAAATAATCAGTAGCGCAGATAAAACGAAACCCGCTGTCCAAAGTAAATCACTCATAAGAAGTCTCCCCAGATAAAACAGCATAGCGATTAACCATATCGCGAATATCAAAGTGCTTAAGAATGTGTTTTCGTGGTGAACGAGATTGTCGTGATAAGTAGTTTGTTAACGCTTCCGTGAGCATTGGGACTCGGTTTGGTTCTACCAATGCACTCGTGTGAGGACATAATGTTTCCTTTACCGCACCGACATTGCTGGCGATACAAGGTACGCCGCATGCTTGTGCTTCCAGTGTCGAAAGTGGAAAACCTTCTTGTAATGATGGCAAGCAAAACACATCGAGGCTTTGATAAAAGCTTGGCATGTCATTGACTAACCCGAGAAACGTCACTCTTTCTTCTAGGCCGAGAGTCCTTACTTGTGCCTCAAGCAAATCTCGCTGGCTGCCACAACCAGCAAGCGCGAGGTGTGTGCTTTCTGGTAATTGCGAAAATGCTTTGATTAGGATTTCTTGTCCTTTGACGGCCTCTAAGCGGCCAGCGGTTCCAATGATAAACTTGTCGGTTGGTAGCGAGAATGTTTGTTTAGCTAACAGCCTATTGCCGTCTTTGAATTTTTCGCAATCGATGCCGTTGTGGATCGTTTTTACTCGTTCATAACCCAAGTTATTGATGATTTGTTCTGCGACAAAATCGGCGTCTGCGACAACCTGAGGACGAAGCAATTTGAGCAGGGCGGTTTGCAATCGTGCGGCTTTTCTGTTGTTAAGATGCCAAGCATCGTGCTCGGTATGGATTAAGGCCTTCACTCCGTGAAGCCGAGCGGCGATGCCTCCGTAGAGAAGAGGCCCGATATGATGGGTATGTACCACATCGGCATGCAGTTGTTTTAATGTCTTCTTCAACGCTTTGAGTGTGACAAGATCCAAACCAGATTGTTTGTTGAGAAAGTGGAGTTGGTCTTGATAGTCTGCCAACTTTTCCCAATCGTTTAGCGCGGTGTACCGGTTTCCCTCTAGACTAATGACAAAAACGGAGTCTTTTGCTTTGGCAAAGCGAAGCATCTCAAGAACCAAGGTTTCTAAGCCTCCAGGTGCGAGATGCTGAACGACATGAACGATCACTTTACCTTTGCTCTTACTATTACTTTCTCGGGTCTTAACGTTTTCCATTCCTCAGCCCTCGACGTCAGTTGTTATCAGTAATACTGCACAGTGCATGCCAATCATTAAATTCAGTTAAAACATATGGTTAGGGTAGACTTTGGTGGAGTGCTTAAAATGATACAAAATTATTCTCAAATTGAAATTCATATTCGTTGTGAATTTTCAAACAAGCAAGAAATTGATAAATAAGGAAAAGCACCCGAAGTTCGAGTGCTTTGATTGCGCTGAGTGGCCCTCAATGAAGACCTAAAATGTTACCTTTGGAATCGAAGTGATGACAGCGACGCCTAAGTGATTTTCTAAAGCCTTACGTGAACGGATAGAGTTGTCAGCCAGCTCGATAAGAGTTGCGATGCCAATTCCTAATCCCGTACCGCCAATGAGCCCCAGAAGGACGAAAACAATACTGGGTAGATTAGAAGGGAGGGTTGGCGTGTAGGGTTCATCAATGATTTTTACCCGTTTGTTTTCTTCGAACACACCGAGAGAACCCGTCAATTGAGCCATCTCATAACGCTCAACCAGATCATCGTATAATTCGCGTTTGACTGCGACGTCTCGTGCAAGCCTGTTTATCTCAGTCGCGGTACTACCAAAACGGTTGGCGTTGTTTTCCAGATCTTGAATCATGTTGTAGAGACTATCGGTTTCTTCTTCTAGCGACTCGTATCGACCTCGCATGATTTGCAGTTGATGGAGTTGAGAGACAAGCAAGGGTTGTGCGTCGCCGAGGTTGCTGACCGTTGCCGTACTGGCAATATCCCAAAGCTGATTACTGTTCATTTCCGGTTGTTTAGAATTAATCAGTACCGTACGTTCTTGCTCAAGTCGATTGAGTTCTCGGACTTTACCTTGGACCAGACTGTGTGCTTCGGTGTATTTAGCACGAAGCAGCGTCAACTCACTTCGTATTTCTATGATCTGTTCTTCAATCTTGCCGATAACTGGGTTTGTTTTAGAAAGTTGTTGGTCCAAACTACCCAAGCTGCGTTTTACCCCGGCTAGCTCTGCTTCCTTCTCTGCCAAGGATTGCTTGAGACTGGCGAGTCGAGACAAACTTTGCGCCTGCATCTCGGGTGTTGCGTGGGCGTAAGTATTTTTGTACTCAGCAAATGCTTGTTCTGCTGCATCAAGCTCTGTGCGCCTCTTATCGATATGAATCGTCAGGAAATGACTGGAATCTTTAATAGAGGAGCGCTCTGGTGCAAGCAATTGTTCGACAAAATGATTACTGACCGACGTGAGCATCGCTTCCATGCCATCTGGTGTCTTGTTGGTAAGTTCGATTTGAATGAAGTCTTTACCCAACTGTTTGACGGAGAGTCGACTGGCGAGATCTTTAATAATGAACTCTTGTTCTTTTAGATCCATCTCATCGTTTATCAACCCTTGTTCTTGAGCGACGGAGAAGAGCACGTGTCGGCTCTTTAATAATGTACTCAACGCGTTGATACGGTCTTTCAGTTGAGTAGAAACGGCCAGATCTTCAAGAAACGGATTCATTTTGGCGGTTTCCTGTACCAGCATGCTGGTGTGCGCAACGTAACTTGTAGGCAAAAGCTTGCTAACAATAAAACCAAGGACGGGCAGCACTAGCATAGGGACCACGATCAGGTAACGTCGACGCCAGGCCCCGTGAAGCAATACAGATAGGTTTTCTCTTAAATCGCTCATAGTGACCTCATGAGTTGTTCAACTTGAAAGGCTCTCGATGCCCAGCTTTGTTTTTCGATCAAAGCCATAGAACCAATTGGAGGAGGCAGTAAATGATTTAAGCTGGCGCATACATCCTCGGCATCCGCTGCAACATGCAACATCTGTTTGTAAGGCATGAGCGCTGGGAAAGTGGTGCTGATAACAGGTGTGCCGGTTGCTAAATACTCCAAAAGCTTGAGTGGATTACACGCTTTAATCTGAGCATTGTCGACGAAAGGTAACCAACTCGCATCCCAGTGCTGTGAGTAGCTTGGCAACTGTTGATGTGCTCTAGGTCCAAGGTAGTGGACATTAGTTCGTTGTGGGAGCGGGTTGTGGGGCAGTTCGTTTGGCCCAATAAAAACGAGATCCCAATCGGGTGCTTGAACCGCCACTTGTTCAATCAATGCATAGTCTAACCATTCGGATAAACTGCCGTAAAAACCGAGTATTTTTCTGCCATTATCTGGCAAGTCTTTAGCTTTGACTGCGGGAGTTGAGAATAAGGTGAAATCCACGCCGTGAGGGAGGGTGACAGTTTTGTCTTGTGGGAATTCAGCCGCCAGTTTTTCACTCGCGGCCAAAATGAGGTCGCAGCAATCAATCAAATCCTCTTCGTGTTCCAAGACCGTTTGATGATCGACGCCGGCGAGTGCACCAAAATCGTCGCCACAATAATAAACGATGCCAGAGTTATCCATACTCTTACACACATCAACGGCAGTCGGCAGAGACGTCCAGAGTACCGGCTTTTCAAAGCCAAGCTCTTTTAGCTTTCGCTTAAGTTGATGTTGCATCATGCTCGAAGCCGCCTTCCTTGCCCATTGAGTCCGCGGTGCAGGGATGGTGAGTAGGTTAGCCGTTTGAATGCAGGCGCTCGTGTGGCAGTCTTGATTGAACGTTGTATTGTTCTGTGTATGTGCATCAAAAGAGCGTGTGAGTTTGTTAACGATGCGCTTTACGTCTTTTGTCACCAACCTCGGCTGCCTTAAACCGATGGAATTAACCCACAGGATGCGGTGATTGTCTGTCAGATGTTTAATGATATGTTGAGTGGAAGAAGGCAATCCGCCAAAGTCTTCGCCAAACACTACGATGTCCGTCATCATTTTCTCCTTTGAGCCAACTTTATGATTGTTCTAATAAGTAGACTTATCACATTGCGTGCCAAGGAAATAACTTAATAAAAACAGATGGTTGAACTTAACGAGAGAAAGGGCTATGACGCTTTCGCATTTTGACAATCAGATTGAACGATACGATGTATCACAATAGTCAGCGCGGCTAGGATGTATATTGGCCAAGTAAACCCTTGAGTTAAAAAAGTACCGGAAACAATCGTACCGATAAGCCCCCCCAAGACGGCGTTTGCTCCAATAGACAACGTATGGTCACTAGTAGGGGTGAGCATCTGGATGGTCTCACGAGAAGTTCGAATCAAAGACACAATCAGCGCGATAAACACGAATAAACCAACAAATCCAGTTTCAGCTAACACGCCAAACCACGTGCTGTGTACGGCGTGATTGAGTCCATCCCAATGAGAACTGTAGAAGAAGTAGTTATTGTAGAAGTTGTCTATCCCGATGCCCGTTAATGGGTTTTCTATCGCCATTTTTATTGCGGCTTCCCAAGCATAAATCCGTCCCATTGCGGACTCGTCTATCCCTTCTTCCCCGGCACCGCCAGACGAGCGGCCAGAAATCCCTGCAACGGCATAAAGAACGAGCGCCCCAACCAACCCAAGAGAGATAACTAACGCTTTGCTTTTGATGTGTTTAAACGCGAAGTACGCAAAGACAGAAAGCGCGCCAAGTAGGCCTCCTCGGCTTTGTGTTTCTAATATCGCGAAGAACAACACGACACAGGTGATCAATGCAAACAAGCGAAGAACAAAGCTGGCTCTTTTCTCTAGCAATTGGCTAACAGTAAATGCAAGTGGGAACATCAGTACTAAAGATAAATCATTTGGATCACCAAGTACCGAACCTAAGTCGCGGCTGATGGTCACGCGTGAGCCTTCGACCAATCCTATACCATTACTCGCGTTAGACAGGGCGGTTAAGCCAACCAATAGTCCTGCTAGCATGATGGCTTTCGACATTTGAGCAACTTGTTTTGGTGTGGTGATGAGCCAAGTTATCGCTAGCGTCATTACGATGATCTTCCAATAAACACTGTTGAATTCATCAATCGCAACAGAGCGGTTTGAAGCGAATGCTACGCCTAATGTCACCAGAACCCAAAAAATGGATAACCATTTCAAGCAAGGGTGCCAAAACGCAATAATTTGACGGCTAATCAATAAATGAAATGACAAGGCCATAAGAGCCCCAAGCGAAAGCAGCAAAGGAATTTTGAAGTTGTAAATCACCGGAAAGGTTTCGTGAATCCGAAAGAAAGAAAAAATCACAAACAGAGTCACGAACCAGAAGGTTTGGTTGAGAACAAACAAGATAGCCAATGGCGCAAAACAAAGTACGAGAATCAGAATTGGATTTGGCATCACTAACCATAATAGCGCGATACACGTCGTGAGCGCGATCGCGATGATGGACTGCTTCATTCTCAATTCAGCGCTGATCATAGCGGTGTTCTCTTCATTTGGCCGCGCCACTTGAGCCAAAAGTGGTGCACGTTACTTTTGGTTTGCGCATCAAAGTAACGAAACGCTATGGTCGCGATGAGCACGCAACTTGTGAAACATACGAGCATGATAAGTGGGGCAGAACCGGCTGAATGAATCAAGAATAACGACGCGCCAGCAAGGATATGTAGTATTACCATTAAGCTCAGGTGGAAAGGGAGCTTCATGCATTGTTGACCAATGCTAAAGGTCAACGCCAGTCGACAAAGCTGAGCATAATAAAGAGCGATAAACACACCGAAGATCCCTAGTGCTGATAAGCTGAACAACATCGCAAGACCAATTGCGGCCGGTATTGCATTAATGCCCATTAACCAGTGGGTCTTCCTTTTGTATAGGATGCTAATACATAGTAAGTCGCTCCATTCTTTAAGTAAGGCTATTGGTAAAAGAAACAGAACATAAAGTGACGCTTCTCGATACGCCACAGGCAAGAAATTGTTGATGATGATTACGGCTAATGAGCCTACGACTACGACTAGAAATGTCAGATAAATCATACCTAGGTGGGTGATTCGCGTCGCTTCGTTGGCGCCCTTTTTCTCTAAAATCGAGAATCGTCTTGGTGACCACCACATGGCAAAAGGTTGTGCCAAAAAACACATACCAATTGCGAATTTAAATGCGATTGTGTACACCCCTAGCGTTGCTAACGATGCATTTGCCCCAATAAACCAACGTTCTGCACCATTTAAACAAAACATGATTAAGCCCGAGCACATAATGGGATAGCAGTATTTAAAGAATTGTTTTGTCGAGATAAAACTCGGAAGAACCAACTGATAGCGATTGATGAAGTGTAACCAAATTAATTGTGCCGCAGCAGCGAGTAGCCCACCAAGTAAAACGGACAGCACCGTTTGGCTAAATTGAAGCGCGATGATAATGAACGCCGCTTGAAGTGCCGTGGTCGTCACCATCACATACAACAAGGTTTTCGCCTTGTCGTCTTGTAGTCTTAGCCACGCTGTCCCTATCGCAATCGTTCCCTCGAAAGCAATGGCAACTAAGGCAACCATCCATTCTGTCTTAGTAAAAGGTTCTGGTACGGGCATAATAATGATGATCGTAGCCAAGACCAAAGCGATAGGAACAGAGATAAGCAATGAAAGAGAGTAAATTTGGTCTAGCAGTGACTTCCTTTTTTGCGGGTCGTCTTCCACGCCAGCGAAGCGATTTAGGGCTTCATGCAACGCTAGGCTAATGATTAAAGCAATCACAATACCAACAGACGCGATGATTTCCATTTTACCGATTTGTTCCGGTGTCAAATATTGCGGAAGTATTGGTAGCATGATTAAGCTAATGCTCTTGTTGATCACCAGTGCAATGGCAAAGAGTGACATGTTGGTCATTGCTCTAGACATGGTCATATCCTTTGACGTTGTTGCGCTTTTTCGCGCTGGATTCATTTTGTTGTTCTGGGCCTGAGCACAAATGCTGAGTGATTGGGAAGTAACAACGTTCAGCCGTATAAAGTTGAGCGACATTGAGTGCTTCGATTCCCATCGTTACCTTCAACCATGGAGACTCATTGAGTAAGCGAATCGCGTTGTGCAGCGAGGCCGCGTCGTTGGGTGTGTATTTGATGCAATTTTTTCCGTCAGTAAGAATTCGATCCCAGTAACTGTCATCATGTGGAATTACCACACACATTCCTGCGGCTAATGATTCCAAAATTGCAAGACCAAACGGCTCATTCTCTGCTGTTGCAACAAACACACCACATTGTGCTCTTAGGTCATCAAGGTTTGCTGGTGACTCGTACCAATCGACGCCTTTTGCAGTTAAATCAGGGGTTAAGCATTCATCATCAATTAGGTTGGGTTGGATATAACACACGGTTGCATTGAAGTTTGTGCCGTTTTCCAATTGGATGGCGTCTAAGAGCAAGTCGACGTTTTTGCGTTTTAGGAGAGTCGCTGCCCAAAACACGCGAGAGGACATCGGATTCGCTTGCTTTGGCCAACGCTCTGAAGAGAGACCGTTAACGAATGATGAGGTATTTAGGTCTGCCCAGTAACGTTTAACTGCAGCAATAGGTTGGTTGAGATACGCTTGCAATGCGTGGATTATGGACTCGCGACAACTTGCCAAGTAATAGATACTGGTTGCTTTTGTGGCGCAATAACCTGCAGATCGTGATTTACCTACCGATTGGCTGATGATTTGAACGATTGGTTTGCGATTCAATAAGCGCAATAGATACAAAGGCATATCGTTGTTGGGATTAGAAAGGCCGAGTAGCCAATCAATTTTGGGTAATCTGCACAAGATGAACAACAATTGGAAAAGGTAAAACCCATTCATTAACCAATAAGCCAGGCCATGCTGAGAAATAATCGGCGAGCGACGAACTTTAACGACTTGAATACGTTCGTCATCTTTCAGCAACCGATTCCAGTGCTCTGGGTGAGTCGTTGCGACATAACCGACTACATCTCGCTGATCGCACTGTTTTAAGAGTTCAGCATTTGCTGTTTTTGAACCGCTTTGCAACGGGATAGTGTCCAACATTAGTACGTATTTCATGACCCTATCCTCAATTGTGTTTTAGCCAACGAGGCATAGGTTTAAGACTGTGCGTGGGTGGTATAGAAGCCGTAGGCTCATGTGCCAGCTCTGCATGATAAATTGACTCTATCGCGTTCACCGAAGCCGAAACGGTAAGGTGTTGCGTCGCGTAGTGATAAGCATTGTGAGCAATTTGATTTCGCAGCGGAGCATCATTTAGCATGCGCTGCACAGAATTGAGCAGACCGGCCATCCCATGATTGGAATACAGAAGAGCACTGTGATTGTGTTCGACTAATTCAGGGATAACACCGATTTTTGGGGCCACGATAGGCAATTTTGCTAACGCAGCTTTCCCAATCACCAGACCGTAGTCTTCTTCGTAAGCACCACTGATAAAGGCGTCGACGTTGCCTGTCATCCATGCGTCTTTGTTATGTTGTTCCCCGACAAAATGCACACGGTCTTCAACACCAAGATCCGCTGTGAGTTGTTGTAAGGGGGCTTTTTCTTCCCCGTCTCCAACAATCACAAGGTGCGGATTATTCTGGTGATAGTTGTGCATGTGAATCGCGCGAATCAGGCGGTCAAAACCTTTACTTTTAATCAGAGCACCGACGGATAGGAAGGTGAAAGCGTTTTTTGGGATACCGAGGTAGTCCTTCACATCAACCGATGGTTCATTTCGGTTTAACGAAACGCCATTGTGAATCACGTGTAAGTTCTCTTTTGGGTAGCCGTCGCGGGCCAGCTCTTGGCTTATTCCCTTACTGACACAGATCAGCTTTGGCGACATGTGCAAGTCAAGTGAAAACCGATCACGGATGGGATAATGGCAATGCAGCTGCGTAACCAAAGGTATGTGGTTCATTCGTGTCGCCAGACACATCCACTGACAGGTCGCACCACTGTTCACATGCACAAGATCGATAGTGTGCTTTTCTATGAGTTCAGAGCCTTGCTTGATAAGGCGATTCCATGCGCTGATGTCCCAGCGGGGCGTACTCCAGCCTCCGACTAACTTGAAGGGAGAATATTGAGTTTCAATCCCCATCTCTCGGCATTTTTCAATTAAAGGCTCACAGTTCGTCCAGACATAAGGCAAGAACTGCTCACGATCAATGCGCGACAAAAGATCAAGTAATACAACTTCGTTGTGGCGAAGCCAGTTGTCGCCATAATGAACATATAGAATGCGTTTTGGAGTAGCCATCGTCGTCACCTCGGTTTGCCCTTTTGTTTACTGGGATACTGCAACCGAGATGCCAAACCTTATCATTTGTTTAAGTTACTGATTTAATGGAGTAAAGATATTTAAGAGTAGGTAGGGGGAAGAAAGTTTTTCATTATGAGAATGCATATGCATCAAGTTTGATTTTCAATTTGATAGCGTTCAATCAAAATAGGAATGATACTTTGTGAAGAATACTGCTCCGAGATGGTCTTAATGGCCTTTTTGCGAATAAGCGATTGGGTATAGGTGCTCATGGTTATCCAATGGTTGAGCTTGTCTATCAAATTGAGAATATCTGGCGCAATAAATCCATTACTGCCATCTTCAATAAGATCAGATAATCGGCCGACATTTAGGCTGAATACCACAATTCCTCTCGACATCGCTTCTAATGCCGCCATTGGGAGGCCTTCATAGCGAGAAGAGATAATCAATACGCCAATATTGTTCCATACCACGTTCATGTTGTGTTGATGCCCATGAAACACAACATTACCGGGCGCTTGTTGGGCGAGGTCTTTTCCTTCAGGACCGTCGCCGTAAATAGAAAACTGACGATCAGGAAAATGCCTCGCGATGTCGATAAAGCGATCCGCGCCTTTTTCATGGCTCAATCGACCAACGAATGCGATTTCTTTGTAGCTGCTGTTTTGTGCAGGAAGTGAAACAAAGTTGTTCAATAGCTCGGTTTTTATCGGCAGTTTATTTTGAATACTTTGGCTAACCGCAAAACAATGATCGGACAAACGACCGCTATAACGATCAAGCCAATCGTAAAACCACACTTTTCCCGTTGGTGTTTCTCCGGCATGGTAGGTAGAAATAAGACGAGGGAAGGTTCGTGTAAACAGTTCGGCGCTGCGCGCAAGTAAGCTCGCTTTGTAGCCGTGAGTGTGGATAACGCTTGGTTGATGCTCTGCAACCGCAATGGTAAGTCGTTTTACCGCAATGACAGAATGTGTGTCATTATTCTTGGGGCAAAGTTGGTGTAAGTAGCTTACGGGAACATCGGAATCGGCCAACCTAGAAACAAGCGATGCTGGTGGGTTGTACTCAACCACCAATACCACTCTAACGTGGACATGAAATGCTTGTAATCCTTTGGCAAGCTCAAGGACGTGACTTTCTATGCCACCAAAAATGCAGCTGTCGAGTAAAATCCAAACCTCGCCAGCGACAGGTATCTCACGATTGTTCGAGATTAGCCTCATCCGCTTCCCACGCTTGTTTTTTACGATAAACAGTAGATGGACTCAGCTCTAACATTACCGCGGCGTTGAGTACGTTGCCATCGCAGTAGGCTATCGCATTTTGAATTGCTTCCCGTTCCACCTTCCACATCGGTCGAATGGTGCCGTCCGTATTAAAGTACGGTGACGCGACTTGTGCAGAAGCACTCATTGGTATCGGTTCGGGTCTGGTTACCGGTTCTTGAGGCAGCATATCGGTAGCGATATGTTCAACGGGCTGTATTGGAGAAGGCTTAGCGACGGTGGTCGGTGCGGGTTCTACGGGCTGCGTAATTACACGTGCTTTTGATGGCTTGCGAGTTAGCTGCGCGGGTAGATGCGCGACGGTGACTTTGTCTTCATTGTTTAACACCACGATGTTACGGATGATGTTTTGCAATTGACGAACATTCCCCGGCCAGTCGTAATGTTTGATCACGTACTGTGCTTCATTATCGATATTGTTGAACTTCTTTTTGTCCTGCTTGGAGTAGGTGGTCAGAAAATGCTTAGCAAGAGTGACAATGTCACTACCTCGCTCTCTGAGTGGCGGCATATCAATAGGTACAACATGGACGCGATAGTATAAATCTTCGCGGAAGCGGCCTTCTTCGACTTCCGTAAGTGGGTCGCGGTTTGTCGCACAGATGATGCGAACATCCACTTTCATTTCTTTGGTCGCGCCAAGTGGCGTGTAAGTGCCTGTTTGTAGAAAACGGAGCAGCTTTTTCTGCATTTCCAATTCCATCTCACACAGTTCATCTAAGAAGAGGGTTCCACCATGAGCAACGGTTGCTGCACCTTTCCTATCTGTTGTCGCACCAGTAAATGCGCCTTTAACGTGACCAAAAATTTCGCTTTCCATTAAATCTCGTGGAATCGCACCACAGTTGATGGCAATAAAGGGTTTATCACGACGATCACTTTGACGATGGATTGCTTCGGCACAGACTTCTTTACCAGTACCACTCTCACCAACGATAAATACACTAGCAGAGGTTGGAGCGACAGCATCAATGGTTTTGTAGACGGCTTGCATTGGCAAACTAGAACCGATGAATCCATGGTAATTGTGTCGGTCGAAGGTAGATTGAATGTTTTCTACTAAGTTTTCTAACTTGGCACGTTTAAGGTGAAGTGCAACAGAGGTCTTGAGTCGGTCTGCGTTGATGGGCTTTTCAAGAAAGTCTTCCGCACCTTTTTGAATTAAACCTACCGCAATGTCTACGCTGCCATGTGCGGTTGCGATGATGACTGAGGTTGGAATTTCATTCTCATTGATCCAATCAAGAACGTCTTCCCCGGACATATCGGGTAATTTTAAATCGAGAATGATGAGTTGCGGTTTACTTCTCTCGATGAATTGGATGGCCTCACGCCCAGTTTCTACGTGAAAGATGTCGTAAGGTTCGTCCTTGACATACTGTTTGTATAGTATGGCTAGTGAGGTAGAGTCCTCTACCAATAACACCCTTGGTCTCATAGTCCTTTCCCAACTTTTATTCGTTTTCCGTTTAAACCTTTAATCAGTACTGACACTGTATTGGTTCTAACGTTGCTTTGTCAGCTTGTGAGTCAGTTCGCGAGAATGAATAGTTGTCGTACTCTCAAGCAGATAGCTTCTTTTCTATTCTCATTTTGAGAATCGTTATATTTAAGTATTAGCACAGGTTGGGAGTCTTGCAGAAAATTCTTTATTTTTTAGCTAATTAAATAAATCAATATATACCCAAGCGTGTTGAAGTTACCTAGGTATAGACCTTAATCCTCAAATCCTTGCTCCTTTCTCTGATTCAAGGCAATAAAGGAATTTTCGGCGAGTTGCGGCAATGATTGGCATAGGAGGAGGGCTTGTTGAGTTTCCCCTTCCATACAGTGTTTCTCTATAGTTCTCGCATGTCGAGAAAGGGTACGATTCCCCAGGGCAAGTGCGGAGCTGCCTAGAGTGTGCACCTCAAACTCTAGGGTGTTGATATTGCAGGTTTCTAATGCTTGTTTGATCTTTTCGACCCGTTCGCGAGACTCCTCGATGTAGTGCTCAATGAGTGTGGGCATTATCTCAGCGCACGTATCTTTGATCATTTGTTGAAGAATCAATTCATCGACCAATTCAGGCTCTACGGCCAAATCTGTGTGATTGTTCATTGGATACGCTCCCTATAAGGTAAATAATTCGCTGTCTTTAATCTGTTGCGATATTTTTGCTTTTAACTTGTCTGGCAAAAAGCGCAGCTTTTTTACCTGATGAATCAATTCGTCTTTTAAGCCTGCATTGTGCTTCATGTTTAATACCGCCCCAAGTAGGTTGGCGTTACTGTTCTCTAATAGTTTTTTGGCTTGGTTAATTTGTGTAGTTGTGGTCGAACCGTAACTGGCGACTAATATGCTCGCATCACAGACGCCTGCAACCACTTGAGCGGGGATGTTATTACGATTTAAGCTCAATAATGGTGAGGTGTCGATGACGACACGATCATATTGGTCCAACCAAGTCTCAATGACTTTTTTAAGCATGGTTGGATCGCGATAAGCGAGTTGCGTGCTGGCCATCGATGGGGCCGTTAAGCCGACTAAGGTCTGATGATCTTCTTCTCTTGCGATGAGCTGTCCGATACCGTCTTGCTCAGGAAATTGATGCACCGTATTGTATGCAGGCTTGAACAAGTTCAAATCCACGTAAAGCGTGTTATGCCCTGCAAGAATCAAACGCTCGGCCAAAGCGGAAGCCACGGATGTCACGCCGTCTTCGGATTGACAAGCGACGATACATAGGGAGCGATGGCCTTTTAATTCGGCCTGTAAGTAGATTTGTTCGATTTCAGCATGAGTCGCAGGAATAGTCATTACAGCGCTCCTATTAACACAATGGTGGTCGTGATTTGCAAAAGGTCACGTAAGCCAGCCCGTGCTTTCTCTGCAAAACTCTCATCTTTGTGTGGAATATAGATAGTGTCGCCCGCGCGGATAACCGGAAGGTCATAAATGTTAGCGGTTTTACTAAACTCGGTTAGGTCGAATGTACGAGCTTGGCCTTGGCAACAAGACATGTTGACCACGCTAATTTTTTCTACGTAAGCGTTATCACTTGGTCCTCCGGCTTCTGCCAATAGGTCAAGGATTGTCATATTGTCATTAAATACGTAACGACCTGGGTCTCTCACTTCGCCCAACACTCGTACGGTCGATTCTTTTGAGCGGTCAAGCCAGTTCTTATTCTTCTCAGGGATGTAGATGGTGTCGCCCGGGCGAACATCCGGCAAGATGTTTTCATCACCGGTTTCAAAATACATCGATAGGTTTAATTTGCTGACTTTAGCGTAACCAAGACCACGGTGCGTTACTCGAATATTATGAATATCGGCATCTTTCGTTGGGCCGTCAGCCGCAGAAAGAATGTCGAGAAAGTGCATCTCGTTGGTAAAACGGTAGCGGCCTGGAGAGTTGATTTGTCCAAAAACATAAATAGACGCATCTGAACTTTGGCTAACCCATTGTGATTTGTTGTCTGTTGGATCATCTGGCAGGGCATGAATTCGAACCACGGTTCCTGCAGATACGCTCGGTAACTTAGAGGTTGGTGAACCTTGTAGGATGTACTTGTCCAAATCAAACTGAGTCATCTTACCGTTATTCGCCACTTCTATTTTGCTGGTGTCTGCGCGGCGAGTTGGGCCGCCAACGTGGGCGAGTAGGTCAATCAAATCCATTTCATTGGACCATTCGATTCGACCTGGACGAACCACTTCCCCCATCACTGCGACAGCTCGGCTTGGTGCGACTTTCAACCATGATTTTTCATTCATATCGGTTTTCTCAGGTACGAAAATAGCGTCTCCTGAGGATATTGCAGGCGGTCTCGCAGAAGTGAGCCCCTCTGTGTGTGCCGTAAGGTCGAATTTGATCACTTGTCCGTTCGCTTTAATCACACGAATTTGGCGGGATTCAGCAAAACGAGTAGGGCCGCCAGCGTTGGCGAGAATGTCCATAAAGCTCGCGCCTTTTTTGCCTTCAAATGCTCCAGGGTTTGCGACTTCACCCATAACATAAACAACATTGGCACCCGCTTTTATCTCTTCCTCTTGCTTAGGCACAAAGATGGTTGCCCCTGGTAAGATGTCTGGTAGTAAGTTGGAATCACCTGAGTCTAGGTAGCGCTTTAGGTTAAAAATCACTGGTGTATTGTTGGTGATCACACGAATTTGTTCCACACCCGCGAAGCGCGTAACACCACCCGCTCGCATCACAACGTCGACAAGTGTTGTGTTTGGCTTGTATGTGAATGAGCCGGGGGCGTTCACCTCACCAAACACTTTGATAGCTTTCGTTTCATCTGCACTGTCGCCAGAGTTGGCCAGTTTAGCAGCATCAAATTCTTGCTCTATGTTACCAACGAGAGGAGAGGCAGGGACGAAGAGAACATCCAGAGATTCAAGCGTCGGCAGTTGGGCGTCATCACCAGTATCAAGGAAGCGTTTGTAATCGAATTCGATGTTTTTGTTACCGCGCTTGACGATGATTTTATCCAGCTGCGCACCAGCACGGAGTCCACCGGCTTCGTATAGGAACATTTGAATGTTGGAGCCAGCTTGTAAAGTGTATTCTCCGGGTTTTACCACATAGCCTTGAACGGATATGAGTAATTGCTGCTGCTTGATGAAAACGCGCGCGTTGTTCACGTCTCGATAAACGGATTTCAGGTTATCGATAATCACATCTTGAAGTTGCTTTTCATTATACCCAGCTACAAATACAGGTCCGATTTCCGGTAGGCTGATGCGACCTCGTTTATCGACTTGGAAGCCTTTGTTTAGTGAGGCTTCTCCTGGAAGGTTGATTTGGACTAAATCACCGACTTTAACGACATCGTCTTCCGCAGCCCAACTCGCATTTATGTTGATCATGCAAAGTAACAAAAGGGCGACAATCGATTTGAGGATGCTCATAGCGTGTCTCCCATTTCTGTTGTGCTGTCAGAATTTGAGTTGAGTACTTCAATGCTTACTCGGCGGTTGGTCAAGCGAACCGCTGGTGTTTGTCCTTCGTAGAGTGGGAGCTGTTCACCCACGGATTTTGTTTGCACGCGATCAGAGGTGATACCGAAGACATTGAGGTATCGTTTTACTTGTTCTGCACGTTCTTGTGCGAGCTTTTGGTTGTATTCCGGTTCGCCAGTAACGTCGGCATGACCCGTTACCACCAAGGAGAGAGAAGGGTGCTCTCGTAAAATGTAAGCCGCTTCCGCAAGGTGCCCCATGTACTTTGGGTTGATCTCGGCAGAATCGACGGCGAACTGATTATCGATATTGAGCAGGTCATAGACGTCAGCGACGATGTTCAAGTCGCTGCGCAGAGCTTCAATGTCTTGCGGCGGCGAGCAAGTGGTTTGAGAGAGCACGTAATCAAGTTGTTGTTCCAGTTGGCTCAATCGACGACGCTGAATCACAATATCGTTTGCAGCATCAAGTAGAAGCCCGCCCTCGAGTTCTCTTGCGATTCGATTTTGCTTTTCTAATGCTTGCACTACGGCAGCAGGGAAACACCATCTTGCCCCTTCATCAATTAAAGCATCTAAATGAAGTTTTGTGAGTTGCCAATCGAAGCGAAGCCCATGCTCTGGGCCAAGAGGCTCATCAGGCATAACCGGTGAAAACTGATAATTCTCGATAGAAATATCTTGGTAACTTTCCACCATGCCGCCCTGACCATGATCGGGGTAGCTAAACGCTGAGCAACCAACAACGCCGACAACGAGACCGCTCATTACACTTTGTCGTATTAGATTCACCATGCTAACCTCCGTATTAACCGGTGTTTTTAGTGGCCTTTTGAATTGACGGGAATCGCATGATTGATACGTAACAGGCTCATTATCTCTAACGGTTGTCCCGATACGTTTTCGATTATCATACTGCGTTCACGTTCAACTAGGCGCTTATATAAATAAACAATGGCACCAATCCCTGAGGAATCAAGAAATTGGACGTGTTTGAGGTTGATTTCGACTTCCTTGTGATCATCGCTGTGAATTACCTCATCAATATGATGCTGAGCTTGACGACAGCCTTTTGCGTCTAAATCACCAAAAAATTCGATGGTCAATGTGTTTTGGTCGGTTTCCAATTTTCGCAGTTCCATAGTGCATTCTCCGTTAACAAACTGTCTGCTTGGTATAGAGCACGGAACATGCCAAGAATAAAAGTTCATAAAAACATACAGTTACTTATGTAAGTTCTTGGTTTTTATATTGAGAATTAAGGCGATTTCATTTTGAGAATCAAAAACGCATACAGGTCGAAGAATTTATAAATGCTATTTCGATCTGAACTTTATGTGCTTGTTTGCATTTGCTTGCTTATGAGTGTTGCTGTAGATCGTAGAATGCAAAATGTTGAGTAGGTGAATTGATCGACTTACGGTTCAATGGAGATGCTTTTTTGTACAAGGTCCCCACATGCCATTAAGAATGACATTGATTGCCCTCGCTGTAATTGCTTCTGCTCAGCCACAAGCTGATCCTAATTTACTTCCACCTGTCTCTTTAGCTGAATCATACCAAGATGGTATCGATGTCTCTCAGTATTGGTATAGCGAGAAACTGGATGGGATTCGAGCGTATTGGACCGGTCAACATCTCGTTACACGCAACGGCAACCGCATTTACGCGCCAGAGTGGTTTACCAAGGTATTGCCAGATTACCCTTTGGATGGCGAGTTATGGGCTGGTCGAGGAAATTTCCATCTTGTTCAACAAACGGTATTGGATAAAACGCCAGTAGAAGGCGCATGGCGACGAATCGATTTTATGGTTTTCGATATGCCGTATTCTGCGGGTGATTATCAAAAGCGCTACTACAACATTCAAGATCTGGTGTTTACGATTGACGCCCCTCATATTAAATACGTTGAGCATCGTGCAATTCAAGATGAGAAACATTTGTTCACGCAATTGGACCGAATTTCGCAATCTGACGGCGAAGGTGTGATGTTGCGAAAGGTATCAAGCCGTTATCAGGCAGGAAGAGGCAGTGATTTACTCAAACTTAAGCGTTATGAAGATGCAGAGGCCTTAGTATTGGGCTACAAACCGGGAACTGGTCGTTTATTGGGTATGATGGGCGCCTTGTTGGTTAGGTTGGCAGACGGCACCGAGTTTTACATTGGTAGCGGCTTTACCGATGACGTTCGAAAATCTCCTCCTCGAATAGGGTCTACCATTACGTTTCGCTACAACGGTTTTACCCACAATGGGAAACCGAGATTTGCCCGATTTTTAAGAGAGCGGGCTTCACAATAAATCTAAATAGCGGCGTATAAACGGCTTGAGCTAACTATTTCCGATTTTCACACCACAACGTTTAAATAGATTTTTCCAAAATTGCACATGCTTCATTGTTTCTTCACGAAACTGATCGTGTGCTTTTTCGATTCCATAGTTTGCACCATGAGCTTGCATTCTCTTTTCAACAAGGGAAAGCCCCCCATCGAGCTGCTGATAGGTACTATCGACGTACGCCATATAAGGTTGAACCTCTGCAACATAAATTGTTTGGAAGACGTTTCTCAAGTAACGAAATTGCGTGGTATCACGGTTGGCGCCACAAATGATTTTGTCTTGGTTTGCTTCGAGCATGTGTGTGGTTTGTTCTAACCAATGAGTCGCATCGATCAAAGTGTAATAGAGTCGACCAACGAGACGTGTTTTTTCGATCTCTTCTTGGTAGTTCACGATGGTCACATCGGGTAATCGAGAAAGGGTACGATACGGTGTTTGGTACATTTCATCCAAAGCAAGGAAAGCATCTCGTACGTGTGCAACTTGGTCTTTGCTTTCCAATGGTAACCATTCAGATCCTGTTAGCTGTTTGCGCATGGCATCGCTAGTCAGCAACATATTGTCGAGATGCACTGTTAGATGGTGCCACTTCTGGTCGTACAAACCGTTCAGCTTTGTATTTTCTTCATCACTTAATGGGTAATCACTCAAGCAGCCATTCAGTGTTCTCAGCAGGTTGGTTTGATAATCAAAGTCGTAAAAGGCGTCTTGAACTTTACCCAGTTGAGAGTTTTTTTCTGCTAGTAAGTTAAACAAACCACATTGACGCAGTTGGTAGCTTTCGAGTAAGCCAAGTGATAGACGAGGGAGCTCTTGAAACAGTTCTCTTTTATCAGGAATAGTGACAGCGGGAGAGGCTTCTAACTCCGACTCCGACGTATTTAACACGTTGGCTAGGCGTTGATTGTATTTTTCGAATACCGCTTTCTCTGGGTTAAACCAGTCGTTGCACCCACTGAGTAAGGTTGTCGGTAGTACAAGCGCCGCAGCAACAAGGGAGCTTCTTACAAGGGAACTTCTCACAGCATTTCCTTTTTAATCACTTAGATAAGTATACCGCTTAACGAATATGAGAGATCAAAAAAGCCAGCGAGTGCTGGCTTTAAAATTTGGCGGGTTGAAGTTCGAGTTATTGCTGAGAGAAATTCAACTGAACTTCTGGCTCTTGATGGTGCATCCAACGTAAACGAATACCCAATAGGAAAGCCGCTGAAGATAGGCCTATGATGAAGCCCAACCAAAAGCCTTGTGCACCCATTGGTTCAACAATCCAATCTGTGCGGCCAAGAATGTAACCAATTGGAAGTCCCAATAACCAGTACGCAACAAAGGTACGGTTGAAGATTGCACGCATGTCTTTATAGCCACGTAGTGCACCAGCAGCGATAACCTGAACCGCATCAGTGCATTGGTAGATTGCAGCAAACAGCAATAGCACCATCGCTAGTTCGATAACTTCTGGGTTATTCGTGTAAAGCAAAGCGATTTGCTCACGGAACAGAACCGTAAGAATCGCGGTCATCATTGCTAACGCTAAACCGACCATGACGCCAACACGAGAAGCGACGCGTGCGCCATCGACGTTTTCTTCCCCAAGACGGTGACCAACACGAATACTGACTGCGGCACCCACACTCATTGGCAGCATAAACACCAATGAAGAGAAGTTAATGGCGACTTGGTGCGCGGCAACAATGATTGAACCTAATGGAGATACCAAAAGCGCGACCACAGCAAACAATGTCACTTCAAAGAACAATGCAGCGGCAACAGGGAAGCCGAGCTTAAACAGACGAATCTGAGCTTTCAGCTGTGGTTTATGAAATTCGCCAAACAGATTAATGCTTTTTAGACGAGCAGACGTAGTCACATAAAGGAAAAGCAGCCCGAACATCACCCAATAAACGATGGCGGTTGCGACGCCACAACCAACACCACCAAGGGCTGGCATACCAAACTTACCGTAAACGAAAATCCAGTTTAGTGGGATGTTCAACATTAGGCCGATGAAACCAATCACCATGGCAGGCTTGGTTAGCGACATGCCATCAGTAAAGCTGCGTAACGTTTGGAACAATAAGAAAGCGGGTACCGCAAAAATAACCGCGTGGATGTAACCAACGGTTTTCTCTGTCATCGCCGCTTCTACATCCATCAATCCAAGTATGAACTTAGTTTGGAACAAAACGCCGATAATAGGGATGCTGATCAACAATGCCAAAACGATGCCTTGTTGGATCTCAAAAGGAATTTTTACTCGACGGCCAGAACCATTTAATTGAGCGACAACAGGTACAAGGGCCATCAATAAGCCAACGCCAAATAAAATTGACGGTAACCAAATACTTGCTGCAACAGATACCGCAGCCATGTCAGTAGCACTTACGCCACCAGCCATGACTGTATCCACAAACCCCATCCCGGTTTGCGCGACAGAAGCGATCAACACAGGGGTCGCCAATTTAATAAGACTCGATGCTTCTTCTTTATAGCGATGCACGAAATACTCCAGAGCGGAACAATAAGTTGAAAATGAAATAAGTTGAAAAGATAGGGAGTACTCGAGGACAAAAGATGTGATGAACTGATCTGATGGTTGATTTTAGTCACTATAAGGTGAAAAAATGCCTCGGAGGAACTCCGCGCAGATGATAAACAATTGTATGCCCAGATGCCATACCCACAAGATAGGGATTTTTGGTTAATTGATAGACAATGGTAAAAACAGCTTGCGAATGTTCGTTCTGGCTATCAGTCGCTTCTAACAAATAGGTAAAGAGAATGTTTACAGGAATAGTTCAGGGTACGGCTAAAGTCGTTCAAATCGAAAAAAAAGAGCGCTTTCAAACTCACGTTATCGAACTTGAAGGCTCGTTAAGCGAAGGGCTAGAGATTGGAGCCTCGGTCGCACACAATGGTTGTTGTTTAACCGTCACCAAAATTGAAGGAACGCACATCAGTTTCGATCTAATGCAAGCGACCTTAGCTCTTACAAACCTAGGTGAATTGATAGAAGGCGACAGCGTAAATATTGAGCGAGCAGCCAAATTTGGTGATGAGATTGGTGGTCACAGTATGTCGGGGCACATCAGTTTAATGGGCGAGATTGTTGATGTGATTGATACGCCAAACAACCGCACCATTTGGTTTGCACTGCCGCAAGAATCGATGAAATATGTACTGGCTAAAGGGTACATCGGTTTGGACGGTTGCTCACTGACCATCGGCGAAGTCGAAGAGAATCGATTTTCGGTGCATTTGATTCCGGAAACCCTGCAAAGAACCTTGTTTGGTGCGCGTCAGGTTGGAGAGAAAATAAACATTGAATTTGACCCGCAAACTCAAGCCATCGTCGATACGGTTGAACGTGTATTAGCAGCAAAGCAGTTGTAAAGCGTTTACTTATGACCGGAAACAAGAAAGGAGCTTAACCGCTCCTTTTTATATTTTGTGTAGATGTTTACTTCATGTAGATGATTACTCGGGGGGATTAAAGCTCTCTATTCGTAGTTATCGTCAATGAACAGTTCTACCTTTTCGTGCATCTCATCCACTTTCATGTTGAGGTGGATGGCGTGGCAGCACGCAGGGCAGTCGTCATAAAACTCTTGGTTACCATTACTTGCATCTAAAGTGATACCGATAGAGTGCCCACAGTGAGGGCATTTAACATGTCTTTCAGTGTAATTTTGCATACAAAAACTCCTAGTATTGCAGGGCTTTTAATACTTTGGTGTCTCGAAAATTCAGCCCTTGAACACTCGTCTTCTCTCTGGTGCAGAGATTCAAATTAAGTCGAGTTACTTTGAATATTAGGTGCTGTTGTTGCTAATTGAGTCGAAATAAGTACAAAAGTTGACCCCAAACTCATGATTGAGCTTGGGGTCTTAAACTAGGGTGATATGCGTCGAATTTTTACATTCGGCAATGATCTTTCCCTTCCCGATCAATAAGAAATAATCTTCTTAATTATCGATTGGGCCTGTTCAAGATAGTGACCTCCGAACAAGTTACAATGATTGAGGATGTGATAAAGGTTGTAGATGTCTTTTCGTTCATCATAGCCTGCGGGTAATGGCGCAACGGATTCATATCCTTGATAAAACTCCGGTTGGAACCCACCAAACAGCTCAGTCATCGCGATATCACATTCACGATCTCCCCAATAGCAAGCAGGGTCAAAGCAGATAGGGCCAAATGGTGTCAATGCCGTGTTCCCATTCCACAAATCACCGTGAAGCAATGATGGCTCTGGAGCGTGATTGGCTAAAAGCTGTTTCACAACATCAATAAATTCATCGATATCGACGAGGGTGACACCTTTTTCTTTCAGCAACTGTAACTGCCAACCTATTCGTTGCTCAGAAAAAAAGACACACCACTTTTTATGCCATTGATTTGGTTGAAGGGTAGAGCCTATGTAATTATCGGAATCAAATCCGAACTCTTTCTGTTCTCCCCACAAATGTAAACGCGCCAGTTGCTGGCCAAACTTAAAGCTGTGCTTTGCATCTTCAAGTGGTTTAGTTGGTAGGTAATTCAGGATCAAGAATGAGTGGGTTTTGGTTTTGCCCGCTAACACGACTTCAGGGACAAACACCGTCGAGGTTTCACGTAACAAGTGAAGGCTTTCTACTTCAACTTCGAACTTAGATAAAAAGTCTCGATCATTGAGTTTGACGAAATAGCGCTGTTCTCCGTCATTGATCATGTAACTCTCACTGATGTCTCCACCAGAGAGGCGTGTCTTCTCAGTGATTTGATATTCGAACATCAAGGTATCAGAAAGCTGTTGCGATATTGCTTGCCACATACAAAACCTCGCTTATCTATTTGACCAACAATAGTTTAGGATAAACGGCGGAAGATTGACGCGCAGTTGAGCAAACTTCGACAATAAAACTGCTGCATATAGTAGAAAATGTGCATAAGTGTGAATCATGTCGCCTATAACCCTATGATTTATGGACTTAACATATGGAGCTATTGGTATACAACGAGTATTATTATTTTTTTGACTTTAGTTCCATTGGTGGCATGAAAATACTGATTTGTGATGATTCGGCGGTAGCACGAAAGTTGATATCCCGTTCCATCGTACACGAAACATCATTGCACCTGATCGAAGCCCAAGACGGTTACGAAGCGTTGACGATTCTAGCGGAACAAAATATTGACGTTTTGTTTCTCGATTTAACGATGCCGATTATGGACGGGTTCGAGGTACTAGAGTCTCTACCGGTCAGCAATTATCCCACTCAAGTTGTCATCATTTCTGGTGACGTTCAGCAAGAGGCTAAACAACGTTGTTTAGATCTTGGCGCAATCGACTTTATCGCCAAGCCTCTGTCAGAAGAACAGGTTATCCCGCTATACGAAACGTTAGGGTTGCAATACGCATTTAGCTCGAGTGGGAATGCAGCGCCAGCCCCCGAAATTGAGATTACCCCTCTGGCGAAATTTCGTGAAGTCGCCAACATCGCGTTAGGTAAGGGTGCTGCGATTATGGCCGACCATCTTCATGAGTTCATTCAACTGCCAGTGCCCCACGTTGGTCCATTGTCGTATGGAGAACTGCATATGACGTTAGTGGACGTGATCGGTCGAGACAGTTCAGTTGCCGTTGCTCAGCGATTTGTTGGTGGTGGTATCCATGGTGAAGCTCTAGTTTGTTTGCGTGGCAAAGACATCAATCAAATCGGAGAGCGCCTTGGTTATTTGCTTGAGTTCACTCGGCACAACGAGATTATCCTGAATGTGTCGAATCTTTTGGTATCTTCATTCTTAACGTCACTGGGTACACAGTTGGATAAGCAATTTTCGTTGCGCCAGCCTGCCATTATAGAAAACGTCATTCCATACAATGAAGAGAAGAGTGAATCTGGTGAACTCTTTACCATCGAATACACCTACATGGCAGAGGCGCTCGATTTTGAGTGTGAAGTTCTGTTTTTGATAGATAAATCATCCGTAGAAATCATCTATGAAATTATGGAGCTAATCTAATGTCCGAAATTACGCTGGACATAGCAGACTTTCATTGGGTTACCCAAATACTCGATACCATGGACTCAGGGCTCATCGTTTTAGATGAAGACTATAAAGTCTGCGTGTGGAACAGTTTTATGCAGTCTTACAGTGGCATACTATCGCAGAATATCCTCGGTGAATGTTTGTTTGACCATTTCCAAGATTTACCCCGAACTTGGCTAGAGACCAAGCTCAAAACGTCCGCGGATTTAGAAACTCGTTCATTTTCAAGTTGGGAAAACCGTCCATACCTTTTTAAATTCAACAACTTTTCGCCGGTTTCCAACAGCAGTCATTTGATGTTCCAAGATATTGTTATCACGCCGTTACGCTCGTTATCAGGTGAGGTGAGCCACATAGCCATTCAAATCAACGATGTCTCGGAAACCGCGCGTAATAGAATCCACTTAAGAGAAACCAACCAACACCTGTCTGAAATCAGCCGCAAAGATGGATTAACTGGATTATTTAACCGTGCTTATTGGGAACAGTCACTGAAGGAAGAATTCAATCAACTTAAAGTGATGGAAGGGGCGTGCTCACTGGTTATTTTTGACATCGACCATTTTAAAAAAGTCAATGATACCTATGGTCACCATACTGGGGATGAAGTAATCCGTCGGACGTCCAGTTTATTGCGGAAAACCGCACGCAGTAGCGACGTGTGTGGGCGTTTTGGTGGAGAAGAGTTTACCGTTTTATTGCCACATACCAACCAAGAACAAGCGTCCTATTTCGCAGAGCGTCTTAGAAAACGAATTGAGCAAGAAATCGTGAAAGTTGAAGACTTTTTGATTAACTACACGATAAGTATCGGTGTTTGCGAGTATAAATCTAACTTTGAGAGTCACACACAATGGCTGAAGAGTGCCGATGCAGCGTTGTATCGCGCGAAAGAGAATGGACGCAATCAGACTTGTTGTCATCAAGACGACTAACCTAATTGGATAAAAATCATTCAGTTGGCGCATCAATGCTTGTTAATATGAAATAAGTTAATGAAATTTTCTCGGCATGTCTTACTATTGAAACTAATTCGCTTTCATCTTCGAAGGCTTGCATTAAACGGAGAAAAACAGTGGTTGTAGAAACCGATGGATATCTCGCTCTTATAGAGCACCTGTCACTTAACTTAGATATTTTCACGTCTGAAATTGGTGACACAGGATCAGAAAGCATCGAAGATGTCGTGAATGACATGGTGGCGTCGAACATCATGGCGATTTTCGAACAAAACCCAGAACTGCATTCAAGTGTACGTTTCAAGCTACTTAAAGAAGCGGATGCCGTCGTTGAAGACCTTGGTGAAGTGTTAGCTGGCGTTTGGGGTAAGAAAGCGACCAACGAGCAAATTGCATTCCTTGATGAATACATTGCGCTAGTGAAAAACTTATTTGATACCGCTGTCGCGACTTACGATTAAATCTAGTCTCTCGTCATTTCGATCTAAAGAGGAGTTACATGGTAACTCTTCTTACTTGCCAAAACTTCGATGCCCAATAAGGGTTGTCTATTCTTGAAATGATCACGCCTTTCGATGTGGAAGCGTGCATAAACTGCTTATTCCCTAGATAGATACCTACATGGTAAGTGGTTCTTCTTGTTTTGAAAAACACTAGATCACCCTGTTGTGCATCTGACCAGCTCATCTCTACGCCTTGCTTAGATTGCTGTCTTGTCGTTCTTGGTAACGACATTTGATATGCCTCGACAAAGGCTTTCTGTACGAAGGCAGAACAATCAATACCAGACTTTTTGGTTCCACCCAAGCGATAAGGCGTGCCTTCCCACTCATCATAAAAGTCGAACAGGCCCCGATTGTCGGAGAGCAGTTCAGTAACAGGAAGAGAGACCTCAGCTTGTGTTTCTGGATCGGGGGCGGACGAACATGCACTAAGTAGTACACTGATTATCAAAGGAAAATAAATACGACGCACATCACCCACCTGTCATCCCTACAACTTAAAACTGAAATATTAATGTCATGACCAATACCTAGTATGGGCAGTAAATCACGTTTTGTCTCACTTCTGTGACGAATAAACGGAAAGTCGATTCAAACCCAAGAAAGAACATTAATTGATTATGACAACGCGCAAACGTCTACGCTTTTCTTTTTCACTGATTCAAACGGTCAGTGCAACATTTTTAACTATCATCGCTCTTGTTATAGCCCTTTCTGTCTCAAGTTTCAAAGGAATGGAGCAGGTTGGCGCACAATTTGAGGAGTTGTCTCAAAAAGCGTTACCGATGGCGATGGCAAATGCGACACTGACAAGAAATGTTTTAGAGCAAGTAAAGTTGCTTAACTATGGAATGCAAATTTCTGATCCAGAGGAACTTCCTGTTATCACTTCTCAAATTGAAGAGCTAGCGCAGCAAAGTGACGGACTCATAGAGCAAACTTCCGGTGTTGCCGAACACCTATCAAGCATGCTCAAAGAAAACGTTGCTGAGTTGCATCAAGTCACCAATTCCATTTTATCGAAACAATCTGCGGTGATTCAGATGCAAAGCGACATTAACTCGGCCGTTGGTGGGTTTCGGTATGGGTTAAGTTCGATTGGTCCAGAGATGAACCGTATCAGCTCGTTTCTCAGCAACGACAACCCTGAATCGAGTGATGCGGCAAATCGCTTCATTGCATCCGCGAGCTCGATGGAAAGTACTTTCTTGGTCATGATGATGCAAACCGAGCTAGAGAAAGCGGAGCAAGAATACAGAGAAATGCGAAACCGTATCGCTGGTATAAATCTCGCTTACGATGACTTCAAAGAATGGCACCCTGAAGTGACTGAGTTCGCCAGCCTAACAGCACCTTATGAGATGGTACAGGCAGGCTTCAAAGATGAAGGGGTTTTGCGTTTGATTCTGGCGAAACTCGAACAGAGCGAACAGCAAAAAGTGGAGTTTCAACGTGCCTCTCAGCTCTCAAACGAAACCATGTATTTGCTCGACCAAGTATCTGATTCCGCCTCAACGTTGATTGATGAGCGTGAAACTATTGTCCACAGTACCATTCAAAACGTCAGCTTAATGGTTGTTGTTGCCGCTGGCGTCATCTCGCTTGTGGTGTTAGCGACTTGGTTTGGCCTCCGTACTTGGATCAATCGAGGGTTGAAAAACATCCTTACTCGTCTCTCCGCTTTAACGGAACATGATTTCCGAGATAGAGCGCAAGAGATTGGCCCGTTTGAGCTTAAAGAAGTCGCACGCAAACTCAACCAAGTTATCGATTCAACCCACGATTCGATTTCTACCGTCACGCGTAACTGCGAAACCTTGTACCAAACCGCTGAGATAAGCCACGATGCGGCCGAGCAAACAAATCAAAGCTTAACTTTGCAAAATGAAGCGCTGGCGAGCATGGTGACGACCATTACTCAGTTAGAAGCATCGATTAGAGAGATCGCGACGGTGACAAATGCCTCTTCCGAAGATTCGCATTTAGCGACAGAACACACAGTGAAGGGGGTTGGTGTGGTAGAGCAAAACCGTCAGCGTTTGGAGTCTCTTGAAAGCTCCCTTAATTTGAACGAGCGGTCGATGTTAGAACTCGACCAACGAGTTAAACAGATCCGCGAGATGGTAGACATGATCAGTGGTATTGCTGATAACACCAACTTACTTGCTTTGAATGCGGCGATTGAAGCGGCGCGTGCTGGGGAGCAAGGGCGAGGTTTCGCAGTCGTCGCCGATGAAGTACGCAAGTTAGCGAGTGATACGTCCCAACAAACCACAAATATTCGAGAGATGATGAATGAGCTTGTGGCTGCCGCAGAACGTTCACGTAAAGCGGTAAGTGAGTCGCGTGAAGAGATGGCGCATGCACTTCAATCGAGTCATGAAGTAAAGTCGGCTTTTTCGGATATCGATGCGGCGGTTCGACATATACAGCTACGTGTCGAACAGATTTCTGTTGCGACAGAAGAGCAAGAACGAGCAACAGCCGATGTATCGCAAGCCATTACACATATTTCTGACCAAGGTGAATACACTAAACTCCAATTAGAATCCATGGTTGAAAGCTCAGAGCAAGTCGCAGACATCGCGGGGCATCAACAAGCGATGCTGCATAAATACGAACTGCATCAGGTGAGTTGATCCAGCATTAGGTAAGACCAAACCAACTTCCAATACGATCAAAGGCAGGGCATCGCTCTGCCTTTTTATTTTTTGACTCCAAGAGTGAGTGACCCAAATCGCAAATTGATTAACGGCACGGGAGAAATGTGTCATTAGTATTTGTTAATTCTTTGTTGTCGCTTCAGGGTTGTTAGAATATCTCGCAACACAAATATGCCTTCAGAATGAGGAGATATTCGTTGGTTATTAAAGTATGTCCTCTGGTATTGCGAAAACAAAACCGCGAGATTCTTCTTTTCAAACATCCTCTTGCGGGCGTTCAGTTGGTGAAAGGTACTGTCGAACCATTCGATTGCGACTTCTTAAGCGCGGCAAAAAGAGAATTGGCAGAAGAGTCGGGCATCGAATTGGTCAATCACACAACCTACTTAGGGGCTTGGGAGAGTGGATTTCAGGAGCAACGTTGGCATTTCGTTTTGTGTGAATGTGAAGTGTTGCCGGAACATTGGGTCTTCCACACTCAAGATGATTGTGGACATGATTTCGAATTATTTTGGCATGAAGTTGCGAAAGACATTTCCTCCCATGCGCACCCTGTCTTTCAGCGTGCTTTAGAGCAAGTTCGTCAGCTTATCCGCCTTGGAGCAATTAAGTGAAAGTTGAAATCGGTAATCACACGAATGCAGAGTTGCTTCAAGAACTCAAAGATCAACGCATTCAATTCAATCCGTTTGCCTTACAGCTGTTTGAAGATCAATTGATACAAACCAAACAAGGTGGCCAGACATTGTCTATATTGGTAACAACGCCTTCGGAATTGGGGGCACCTTTTGGCGCAACGCTGGCTGAGCTTCTTGCTCATGCAGCTCTGAAAGGGCTAGAGCCTTGTCCGCTCGCCGTCGCACCATACTTGTTACTTCAAGGTATTTCGCTCACAAAAGACGAATACATAACGCTCGCTTCTTTGCCTCTTGCTCAGGAAGAGACCTATCCCAGAGGTTTGTATTTGCGTAAGCGGGATGATGGTGTTTGGCTAAGAGGTTATCGATGTGATGATGCTTTTATCTTTCCTCCTTCGATGAAGTTTGTGTTCATTGATGCGAAGACTAAAGAGGGAGAGCAATATTGACGTTTGACTATTACTCTTTCCCGACAATTTCACTGGGAGATTTGTTGCAGCTTCTAAACCACATCCAAACGTCACATCTCACGTTTATCAGCAGTAAGCGAAGAAATACGTAAATCATTCTCACGAAGGAAGTACAAACAAGGAACGTTCATGAAAAAGCGACTCGTCATATTGGCAGCCATTGCGTCGCAAGGTTGTGCAACAATAGAGACCCTAAACCCAACAAACAATCATGTGAGAATCTCTCATGAGGGGAAGCAGAGCTACTGCAAGGAAATACCAAGAATTTACAGTGGAGTGAATTACAACATGTGTTTGTTGAATGGTGAGCCTAGCTATTCTGAAAACACGGGACCCAAACTAGATGGGGTGCCTTTCTTTGTGTTTGATACTGCTTTTTCAGCGTTGGCTGATACTTTATTCCTACCATACACAATAACGATGCAGGCACAGAAAGGGCCAATAGAGGTTAACTAAGCTTTTAAGCGAACCATCAAACCAAACGCTATGCTTTTATCAGGAGCGAAATGATAAGGAAGAACAGCCATTGTTGTTCTTTCAACCTCTCACGTACGGTTTAAAGGCACTGTCGCTCTCAAAAATGGCGTTGAAATTACAATTATTTAGCTGATTTCTATATGCTTTGCGCATTCATTCAGATAAGGAAAGGAAACGATAATGGATAAATTCGTACTGTTTCTCCTATGCCTTTGCCTGACCGTGGGTGGTGTCATCCACATTTACGACAATATTGTCGATGGCTTTTTGCCTTACGATTTTGCCCCAGGCTGGTTAAACATGTATTGGAGTGCCCTTGGCCTCCTTGATTTACTCGCCGTTTATTTGCTGATTAGGCACCGCCGGACTGGGCTGGTTTTACTGTTATTGATTATGTTGAGCAGCGTAGGCTTTAACTCTTATGCGCACTATGGATTGGGCGTATTGGAGAGCAGTGGACAACTGCAATGGCAAACGTTGTTGTTAGGGTTTTCTATTGGAGTATCAATTTGGCTGTGGAATTCGCAAAAGCATCGCCACTCACGTCAGATATTCCGGTAATTGTTTTATTCGATATTACGTATATTTAAACAGGGAAGTGTTATGGATAACTTTAAGGAGCTGGCGAGCTTCGGTGTTTTTGCCGCGCTATCGGGCTTTAGTTTTGGCGCAATCTTTTTTGGCATTGCGTTTGTGTACGCGGCCATCAACAAGCAACAAGATGTGAGCGTGTTCGCCATCTCTTCAATTGTTCTTGGGATTATCGGTTTGTTTGTTGGTGTGACCCAATCAAATAAAAAACGCGATTTGATTAAAGCTTAACGGTTTCTATTCAATCCGAAATACATTGGGATGAGATGCAGTCGCGTGCTCGTGATACATATCATCTAGGTAGGTCAGTAACTCGTCTTCATCGAGAAAGGGCGGCACTACAAAATCTCTGATAGGGCGCTTTATCGAAGTTTCTGAATCGATATAAAGCGTCCAAATCCCATCGTTGCATTCAGCAAGCATGATTTTTCCAAACACATTCACTTTTATTGAACTGCTCATGAGGAAGACTTTTCCTTGTAACGAAATGGCTGGGTGATCAGTTTATCCAATCTTTGTTCGTCTCTGTCGCGGATCTCTGGCACGCCAATCACAACATCATCATGACCTAATTCCGGTTTAGCGCGGTAGGTGCCAAACAAACGATCCCAGATCGACAAGAAGAAACCAAAGTTTGAATGTGTCTCGCGCACGATGACAGAGTGGTGCACGCGGTGCATGTCTGGCGTCACAACCAATTTGCGTAACTTCGAATCCCAAGGTAGTGGCAGCTTTGCATTGCTATGGTTAAACATCGCGCTAGCATTCAATACGATTTCAAACACCACGATGGCGATAGGAGACACGCCTAAAGCAAACACCGCAGCGATTTTTACAATCATTGAGAGAATGATTTCTATCGGGTGGAATCGTGTTCCGGTTGTGACATCGATATCCAAGTCTGCATGATGCATGCGGTGAAGTTTCCACAGCGGTTTAACGCGATGGAAAACTAAATGCTGTAGGTAGATGATGAGATCTAGTAACACAACGGCTATCAGCACATTTAACCAAGTCGGGAAGGAAAGTGCATTGAGTAGACCCCATTGGTTTTCATAAGCGATGATAGCAGCTTGGAAAGCGGCAATAGGCATGACAACAGCAATAACGACACTATTCAGCGCGACCAGTGTGAGATTGTTAAACCAGCGAAACGAACGGTCGACGGTCAACTGCTTTCTCGGTAGCTTGTTTTCCCACAGAGTACAAAGCAACAAAACACCAATAAAGATGCTGAGTCGTAGCCAAGAAGGGTCGTTAAATGCAGTTTCGGTCACGCTAATTTCCTTGATTGATTCGCTTATTTGTTAAGACCTTAAGACTCCACCGTATCTTTCACCGAGAAGAAAGGAATGTGAATGTCCGTCCGTTTACGAGCATTTCTTGAGACTCACTGGCGATGCAAGTAGAATCGCGCTCTACTTTATACATGCACTTATTCTAACTGGCACTTTCTATCCATGAGAATCCACGCTTTCCATCGTTTATACCAGCACCGTCAATCTATCTCAACGAAGCCGTTTAGCGCTCGTGGCTGTAAAGTGGTTCGCTGTCCATATTGTCAGGTTTCTGAGCAATATTGTTTGTGCGACATTCAGCCGAACATCGAATCCAATATTGCCTGCATGCTGATCGTATCGGAAAACGAAGTGTTCAAGCCAAGTAATACCGGGCGTCTAATTGCTGATACGATTCAAGAGACCTACGTGTATCAATGGAATCGTACCGAGCCTTCTCAAGAGATGCTTGCACTGCTAGAAAACGATGCTTATCAACCTGTGGTTGTGTTCCCAGCAGATTACGTGGATGAGCCTGAGCGTTTATTGGATGGTTTGAATCCAGAGCGATTGAAGGCATCCGCTGGCTCAGATAAAAAATGGTTGCTGATCTTCATTGATGGCAGTTGGCGTGAAGCGCGTAAGATCTTCCGCCGTTCCGAGTTCTTGAAGTCTTTGCCGGTGCTTTCTATTGAGCCGGAATCATTGTCTGAATACATCATGCGCCGCTCGGACAATGAGCAGCATCTGTCTACAGCAGAGGTCGCGACGTTAGTATTCAAACAAGCAGGTGAAGAGCAAGCTTCGGAGTGTTTGCAATTGTGGTTTGAAGCCTTCCGTGAAACCTACATGCTGACGAAAACACGCGTGAAAACCGACTGGTCTCGACCACATCTGAAACGTTTCAAAGAGTGGGCTAAAATCGAGAGCTAACTCTAAGGAATGAACTTTTGTTGATGGCTTGTTGTTCAACTGGCTTCAATGAGGGGATAAATCTGCATTCGGTCACGGTTTGCAGGCGTACAGATATGGATAATGCCTAAAGTTTATCTTTTTTGACTCCAGCATATTTTGGGAGTCGTTTGAGCTTTTTAGGAGAGAATTGCATGTATTACGGCTTTGATGTCGGTGGCACTAAAATCGAGTTTGGTGCGTTTAACGAAAAACTTGAGCGTGTAGCAACTGAACGTGTACCAACACCAACAGACAACTACGATTTGCTGGTAGAAACCATCGCAGGTCTGGTTAACAAATACGATGCGGAATTTGGTTGTGAAGGTACGATTGGCCTTGGTCTTCCTGGGATGGAAGATGCTGATGATGCAACTGTACTAACGGTTAACGTACCTGCAGCAAAAGGCAAACCACTTCGTGCTGATCTTGAAGCTAAAATCGGTCGCAGCGTAAAAATTGAAAACGATGCAAACTGTTTCGCGCTTTCTGAAGCGTGGGATGAAAACCTTCAAGATGAACCATCTGTATTAGGTTTGATCCTTGGTACGGGTTTTGGTGGCGGCTTTATCTACGAAGGTAAAGTATTCTCTGGTCGTAACCACGTAGCGGGTGAGGTAGGCCATACACGTCTTCCTATCGACGCATGGTTCCACCTAGGTGAAAACGCGCCTCTACTAGGTTGTGGTTGTGAAAAGAAAGGTTGTCTAGATAGCTATCTATCTGGTCGTGGTTTCGAGCTTCTTTACGCGCATTACTACGGCGAAGAGAAGAAAGCGATCGACATCATTAAGTCACACGCGGAAGGCGAAGCAAAAGCGGTTGAGCACGTTGAACGCTTTATGGAGCTTCTAGCAATCTGCTTTGCGAACCTGTTTACTGCGACTGACCCACACGTTGTTGTACTAGGCGGCGGTCTATCTAACTTCGAACTGATTTACGAAGAGATGCCAAAACGCATTCCTAAGTACCTGCTTTCTGTAGCGAAGTGTCCGAAGATCATCAAAGCAAAACACGGTGATTCAGGCGGCGTACGTGGTGCTGCATTCCTAAACATCAAATAATCGTCTGAGTTTTCGGTAAGAGAAAACACATAAGACCTACATTGAAAGCCTCGTTTTCCTCTAAGGTGAAACGAGGCTTTTTATTTTGTCGATCCAACTGCCGCTTTGTATAACTGAGCTGCCATCCTTTACCCAGCTTTACGCTTCGTTTACGTCCCTTGAACTCTTGATTGATAAGCTGTTTGTATTGCTTCCACGAACAGTAGGAATGAAGATGTTCAACTCATCAAAATTGCGCTACGGCGTTCTTAGCATCGCCTTAGTTGGTATGGTTTCACCGACGTTTGCTAAGCCTTCAGCACCTAAGCCACCAAATCATGAAAAGAAGGTGGTGGTGGTAAAGCCTGTCTACCGTCCCGTTTATAAAGCGCCAGTTCATCGCGTATACCATTACAATAAAATTCCGAGAACCGCGACTTACCTAGTGATAGCGGGGATCACCTATGCCGTCGTTGATAATGTCTATTACAAGCGAAGTGGCGATCAGTATATTTACGTGGAGCAACCTCCGGTATCTGTGCAAAGCCAAGTGAATACGGGGAGTACCACTGTCGTATCAAATAAGGGGATAGCAGGTAAGATAGTCGACGTGTTGCCGAATGAAGCAACCACGGTGACCGTTAATGGGGCGACTTTCTACGTTCAAGGCAGTGACTGGTATGCGCCAATTGCGGGAACGAACCAGTTTGTGATCGTAGAGCCTCAGCTATAGTGTGTTGCTTTTGGATTTCACACATAAAAAAACTCGCGATTTGCCGCGAGTTTTTTGTTTTTAACTTTTGTGGTTAAGCTTATTTGTTCTTTTTACCTACGCCCAAGTTTTCTTTTTGAGCTAGGGTGATTTTGCTAAAGCCTAATTTTCTGAAATGATTGTCGCGGTAGTTACGTACTGCCTTCGTGTCAGATACTGCTTCGATTTGCTGCTCCATCTTTAGGTACTCAGTGATGTCGATACCTTCCGCCTCTGCAACTGCTTCTTGAATGTTGCGGTGTTGCTGGTACGAGAACGTCAGTTCTTTGTCTTGGTCTTTGTAAGTGTAAAGAATGGTGCGAGCCATAGCTGTCTCTCTGAAAAATTTTTCTGTTATCAATAAAAAGGTCAGACACGCTGACCTTTGAATTCTGAATCGGCCTAGATTCTGCCTTGAAGTGGGATAATTGTCACGCTTTCTCCCGTTTTTACTGTATCAACAGCAGGGGAGATTTCGATCAAACAGTTTGCCTCACTCATTGACCGCAGAATACCAGAGCCTTGTTTGCCTGTTGTGCGAACGGTTAGACGACCTGTTTCGTCTAGCTCGTAGATACCACGGCTAAACTCGGTACGACCTTGGCGAGAGCGCAGATTTTCTGTCGCAATAGCACTGACTTTAAGTGGCTTCCAACCTTGTTCACCTTGCATTTTACGCAGAGCAGGTTCAACAAAGTTGATGAATGAAACCATCACAGCCACAGGGTTACCCGGCAAACCAAAGAAAGGCTTATCGTTGATTTGACCGAACGCAAGCGGACGACCAGGGCGCATGTTGATACGCCAGAAATCAATTTGACCGAGCTTATCCAATGCCAGCTTAATGTAATCGGCATCGCCAACGGAAACGCCGCCAGAAGTCATCACCACATCGGCTTGCGCAGAAGCATTTTCGAGCGCTTCAATCATCAATTGCTCGTTATCTTCTAGGATACCGAAATCCAAGATCTCGCACCCTAGCTTCTTTAACATGCCCATGATGGTGAAACGGTTTGAATCGTAGATTGAATTCGCTTTCTGTTCTGCACCCGGCGCTTGTACTTCGTCACCGGTAGAGAACACAGCAACTTTCAACTTGCGGAACACGTTCGCTTCGCCAAAACCAAGAGAAGCAATCATGCCCATCTCAGGAGAAGCAAGACGAGTACCTGCAGTAAACACGTCGCTACCAATTGCTAAGTCTTCACCCGCTTGGCGAACGTTTTGACCGGTTTTGAGGCTCGCACCATTGAACGTGACAGTATCGCCGTCTTGGGAAGCTTGTTCACGCATAACAACGGTATCACCATTGATAGGTGTTGGTGCGCCCGTCATGATCTTAACCGCTTGACCAACTTCCAAAGGCTGCTCGTAAGCATGACCCGCCATCACTTCAGCAACCACTTGGTAGCTGTCGCGCTCGACGTCATCACCGCGAATCGCGTAACCGTCCATTGCAGAGTTGGTGTATTGCGGAACGTTCACTGGTGATACCACGTGATCTGCAAGCACTCGACCGTATGCATCTTCAATCTTGCATGCTTCGGTTTCAGCAACCGTGTTCACCAAAGATAGGATTTTTTCTTGTCCTTGAACGACAGAAAGGAAAGCTGGAGAAAGGGTATCGCAGCAAGCGGCTTCTTTCTCTTTACTCTTTGGTGCTTTCGCTTCTTGAACATACTGAATAACGAACTGGGCAATCGCTTCAAGATCGTTGATGTTCATTTGTGGCAGTTCTGAGTCCAATTCGCCGCTGTCTGAAGCAATCGCGATGATGTTTTCATCGTTTGGATGAAGCCAAGGCTTGCCGACTTCTTCACGGTGCAATTCGATCTTAGGAAAGGCAATGTTTTTGCAGCCTTCCACTAGAACTACGTCTAGTTTTCCTTCGTCGAAACGCGTCAGAAGGTAATCAAACTCCGATTCTGACTCTGGTGTTTCTGTCATCAGTGCGAAGCGGTTACGAGAAGAGATCAGCATTTGTGATGCGCCTGCTTTACGTAGGCGATGGCTGTCTTTGCCCGGTTGGTCGACATCAAAATTATGGTGTGCGTGCTTTAGCATACCGATGCGTAAACCTGCTTCGGTCAACTTTGGTAGCAATGCTTCAAGTAGCGTAGTTTTGCCCGTACCAGAGTAGGCAGCAAAACCAAGAATAGGGATGTTTAGCGTGTGTTTCATGATTCGAGTTGTCCAAATTGCGCCAATTCTTCAGGCGTATTTAAGTTGACGAAACAGTTTGGTGAGTCGCTAAAGTCAACGTAACTGGTGTTGCACTCTTTGTAGAGTAGGATGATCTTACGATCGCCACGTTCTAAAAACGCGGTTAGCTTTGGTAGTACGCGCTTGTGGTAAAGCGTGAAGACGGGTTGCTGGTGGTCGCCATCATGAGCAACCAAAATATCGGTGTCTTCTTTTAGTGCATTGCAAAAACGTTCAACAAGATCAGTGTTGATTTGTGGGCTGTCGCAAGGGACGAAGCCAACCCAATCGGTTTCTGCATGAACTAGGCCCGCGTGGATACCGCCCATCGGACCTGGGAAATCTTTAAATTGATCGCTGAAGACGAAACCAAACGCACCGTAGGCGTCTTGGTTTCGGTTCGCATTGATTAGAATGCGTGGTGTTTGCGGAGATAAACGTTCGATAACGTGTTCGATGAGTGGCTTCTGATTCAGTTCGATCAGACCTTTGTCTTTTCCACCCATGCGGCTGGCTTGACCACCAGCCAAAATGACCCAACTAGTTTGTGTTGGCTGAAGCATATGCGTTCTCTTGGGATGTTTCTTTTGGTATGACATACAAGAGTGGAGACTCTACCAAAGTCTTGTCTTTAATCCACCACTGTTTTTTACATAAATCCGTCAACGCGTTCGCTTGGTGGCTAGTCACAACAATACTAGAACCGCGATCAAGCAGATCTTTTGCCATGATAACCAGACGTTCAATCGACTCTTGGTCGAGAGAGGCACTTGGTTCATCCATCAACAAAATCGATGGTTTTAAGATCCAAGCTCGTGCCATTGCTACGCGTTGCTTTTCACCGCCGGACAATACAGAGATGTGTTCGTCGGCTAAGGTTTCTAACCCTACCATGCGCAGTGCACTAATAACTTGAGCTCGCTTATCTTTTGCCGTGTCTTGTTGATATTTAACTCCATAAACGACGTTTTCATACACAGTGCCGTCAAAAAGGTAAGGAGACTGATGGAGATAAATCACGTCAACACGACCATTGCGACGCGTCCACTTCTTCAACCAAGTGTCTTTTGGTGCGACTACTTTACCCGTTGACGGTTTGAGCAAACCTGCAAGGATCTTGAGTAGGGTGGTTTTGCCAACGCCATTGTCACCTTTTAAGTAAATCGCGTCGTTTGGACCAATGGCCAATTCAGGGATGTGGAAAAGCACACGCTCTTTAAAGCGCATGGACAATTGCTCGGCGGTAATTTTTATAGTCATAATTCACCCTTACATTGGGTCGATGGCGAGTCGATTGCTTGCTTCATGTTCTTAGATAGCCTTTGCCTCTCATGCTCGATAAGAGGAAGTTGAGCGCTAACGCTAACGATAGTAATACAATTCCTAATGCAACTCCTTGCGCAAAAGCACCTTTACTACTTTCCATAGCAATGGCAGTCGGAATATTACGGGTTACGCCCATAATGTTGCCACCAACCATCATTGAACAGCCTACCTCTGTGACGATTCGTGAGAATCCCGCAATGATAGCTGCCAATAAAGGAAAACGTGTCTCCCAGATCATAGTAGCAGCGATACGAGGGATTGACGCACCTAACGTAATCGCTGTTTCAACTGCGCGACGGTCACTTGATTGAAGCGCACCGTGCATCATGGAAACCAGAACCGGAAAACAGACGATCATTTGTCCTAAGATCATGGCTTTTTGCGTAAACAGCATTTGCCAATCACCCAAAGGGCCTGCTCTTGAAAGCATCATGTACAACAGCAAACCAATCACGACCGTTGGCACCGCCTGTAAGGTGTTCACAATGGACAGCAAGAACCACTTACCACGGAAGTCGGTGTAGGCTAGGACAAAAGACATCAAAATAGACGGCAATACCACCAAAGATATTGCCGTAATAGAAACACTAAAGGAGACCGCAACGATCTCCCATAGGTCTGCATCAAAATTCACCAATAAGCGCAAGGCTTCTAGTGTTGTATCAGCAAGATTCATATTGCGTTATTTGCTCTCAGCATTCGCAACGAACAATTGTTTACCATTCAGACGGAAGCCATTGATCAGCTCTTGACCGCGTGGGTTCACCAACCAGTCACTGAAAGCCTTCGCACCTTGGTAGTTGATGGTTGGGTAACGCTCTGGGTTCACCAAAATCACTTGGTACGGGTTAAACAGTTTTTCGTCGCCTTGGAATAGAATCGCAAGATCCAATTTGTTTTGGTAAGCCAACCAAGTACCACGGTCGGTCATGGTGTAGCCTTGCATTTCTGACGCCATGTTTAGAGTAGGGCCCATACCTTGACCTACGCTGCGGTAGCCACCAAAGTTTGGTTCCATCTTAGTTTGCGCCCAGATGCCTAGTTCTTTTTTGTGTGTACCAGAATCATCGCCACGAGAGATGAATGTCGCGTCTTTGTTTGCGATCTCTTTGAATACGTCTAGTACTGACGCATCGTCTTTTACTTGTGCTGGGTCAGCTTTAGGGCCAACGATAACGAAGTCGTTGTACATCAGTTTACGAGGAAGGACGCCGTAGCCGTTCTCAACAAACACCCCTTCTGCTTTAGGAGCGTGTGTCATAACCAAATCAACGTCGCCGTTTTCACCCATCTTCAGCGCTTTACCAGTACCAGCAGCGATGATATCCACTTTGTAGCCAGTATCTTTTTCAAATTGAGGAAGTAGGTAGTCCAGTAAGCCAGAATGGTAAGTACTTGTTGTTGTCGCCAGACGAATGTGTTCGCCATCTTGAGCTGAAAAAGCAGAGTAGCTTACAAGAGTGATTGACGTTGCAGCTAGAGTCAGCGCAATTTTTTTCATTTTAGTTGTTTCCTTTCCAATGATTCTTTGGCTTCTTAAGTCTTGGGTTACTAAAGAAGTCGCCAGAGCGTCAGTGAGCGCTCAAATCACAAGCCACCTTAGGGTGAGGGAGTGAGAAGTGATGGTATTGCATTGATGTCTCCCACATCCTGAGGTCACTTGGACACTCCATACAGCAAACAAGATGCCAACATTTTACAAGCTCAAAATGTTTGATTTATGCGCTAATTCATGGACTTATTTGCATAAAAATTTGCGTTGGTACAAAATGTCGCACTTTTTGTAGGGTATCTCTGTTTAAACTTGGTACACTCTGTCCCATTCCAATCCAACTGGGGTAAATATGTCTACTCAATCCCATATTAGTACAAACCAACAATACAACGCTTTTTCAGTACTGGTCGTTGATGACGAACTCGGTATGCAAGCCATCCTAAAAAAGGCGCTGGGCAAACTGTTTTCGCAAGTCGATACAGCGGGCAGCATTGAAGAAGCGGAAGAGCTACGTAACTCGCGCCACTACGATTTGATTCTGTTGGATATCAACTTGCCGGGGCGTTCGGGGATTGAATGGGAAGAGGCGTTTGAAGATGACGACAAACGCGCGGATGTCATCTTCATGACTGGCTACGCGGATTTGGAAATTGCAATTCGAGCACTGCAGCTTGGTGCGTCGGACTTTATCCTCAAGCCGTTTAACCTAGAGCAGATGTTGAAAGCGGTCAGCCGTTGTATGGATCGTCGTTTGACTGAGCGCATGCAATACGCGATGAAACGTGACTATCAGCGTCTTCACACGTCAGAAATCATTGGCGGCTCTGAGAAAACCCGTCAACTCAAACAGCTGATTACCCAGTTTGCGCCTTCTCGCGCATCAGTCTTGGTCGAAGGTGAGTCGGGAACAGGTAAAGAGCTCGTTGCGCGCGGCATTCACCAAGCGAGTGGTCGCACAGGACCATTTGTCCCACTTAACTGTGGTGCGATTGCACCAGAGCTTTTAGAGAGTGAACTATTCGGGCATACCTCAGGTGCTTTCACGGGCGCTAAAAAGTCTCGCGAAGGCCTTTTCCGCGTAGCGAACGGAGGTACATTATTCCTTGATGAAATTGGTGAAATGCCGTTATCCATGCAAGCGTCACTGCTGCGCGTGTTAGAGCAGCGTACCATTCGTCCGGTCGGTTCTGAACGCGAAATCAGCATTGATGTGCGCATTGTCGCGGCGACCAACCGTAATCTGCAAGAAGAGGTCAACAAAGGCAACTTCCGTAGCGACCTTTACTACCGTTTGAACGTGTTGAAGATTGAAGTCGCTCCCCTGCGTGAGCGCAAAACCGATTTGTTCGAGCTTGTGCCTTATTTTAGCAACATGCTAACGAGCGAACTGGGTATGCAAGCACCGAAGTGGGCGCATGAGGATATGGAAGCGATGAGTGAGTACGAATGGCCAGGTAATATTCGTGAGCTGAAAAACCTCATTGAGCGCTGCATCTTGTTAGGCAAACCGCCCGCGCACCATTGGCGTGAATTGAATGGAGGACATGCGCTGCCTAACGTGTCGATCACGGTTTCTCATACTGCAGAGCTGCCAACATTCAAAGAGGGCAGAGAGTTCAGCGGTGAAGGTTACCCAAACACTTGGACGTTAAAAGAGGTTGAAAAAGCGCATATACAACAAGTAGTTACTCTTCATGAAGGCAATAAATCTGCCGCTTCACGTGATTTGGGTGTGGCAAGAAAAACCCTAGAGCGCAAATACAAAGAGTGGGACTCTGAGGACGAGGATTATGCCGAATAGTACTTGGCAGCAACGCAAGGGATTGTCTAAATGGGCGTATCGGTTCAAAACAATGGTGCGCTATCGATTATTGATTTTGACCTCCGCGCCAATCTTTTTAACGTCATTGGCATTGATTGGTATCACGATCTATTGGTCGATTCACTATACGTGGCAAAATGCGCTGCTGGACGTTTCAGAACGTCTTGGTGTGGCCAATAACAGCATCACCTTGCTACAACAAAAACAAGCGAATTACGTGAAATCGTTCGCGGACTCTTATGATTTTCGTACCCGAGTGAACCAAAATGTCCCACAAGCAGAATTGCAAAAGTGGGTTACTGCGCAGAAGAAACGCTACGGGTTGGATTTTTTGTCCTTCCAACGTGTTAATTCGATGGAAAACAAATTCCGCTTTATGGATTTAACCAAGCGCGAATCTTTCTTCGATGTTCTGGACAGAAAAGAACTGGAAAAGCTAGACCCCGAACTCGCAAAACGTGCTGAAGTACCGATTCTAAAAAATGGTGGTGTGGAAGCGCGTGGCTTGGTGAGTCGAACCGTAATACCGGTTTACAGCCAGCAGAATGATTTAATTGGCTTCTTAGATGGAGGTTTGCTGCTCAACAACAGCACGGTATTGGTCGATCAAATTCGTGATCTTATCTATTTGAGTGATAACGACACCCTCCGTCCTGTGGGGACTCTGACGGTATTTTTGGATGATCTTCGTGTTAGTACCAATGTTCCCTTAGACAGTGACCAACGTTTGGGGCGCGCTATTGGTACGCGAGTGAGTTCTGAGGTGTACAACAAGGTCTTGGAGGAAGGTGAGCAATGGGTCGACCGCGCATTTGTTTACGATGCTTGGTATATCACCGCATATCAGCCAATCAAAGACCAATACGATAATGTCATCGGTATGCTCTACACCGGTTACTTGATGTGGCCATTCGTAAAAGCCTACATGACCAATATCGTCGAGATAAGCTTGATCACTTTAATGCTGCTCTTAGTTTCTGGTGTGATGGTATATCGAGGCTCGCGAGACTTATTCCGTCCAATTGAACGCATCCATAAAGTCGTGAAATTAGTTCAGTTGGGTAAAGAAAAACGTATTGGGCCTCTCGGACTAGACGAACACCACGAGCTGGCTCAGTTAGCTCGCCAATTCGACAATATGTTGGATGCACTTGAAGATCGTAAAGTCGAGCTTAAAAACTCTGCGATGCAACTTGAAGGTAAAGTTCAAAAACGTACGGCGAGTTTGAAGGAAAAAACAGAACAGCTCGAACTCCATATTCAGCTGCTCAACCAAACGCGTGACAAACTGGTGGTCAACGAAAAGCTTGCCGCACTGGGTGAGTTAACTGCGGGTATTGCACACGAGATTAACAACCCAACCGCAGTGATTCTGGGTAACGTTGAATTGATTCAGTTTGAGTTAGGTGAAGAGGCAAGCCGCGTTCAGGAAGAAATTGACGCCATTCACGCTCAAATTGACCGTATTCGTAATATCACGCGTAGTTTACTGCAATACAGCCGTCAGGGTGGTGTGCAAGACGAAATTACGTGGCAACACGTGAACCCAATCATCGATGAGAGTATTACGCTGGTTAAAACCGGTACTAAGAAGCGCGACATCGAGTTTGTCACCGATTTACAGGCTCATACTTCGGTCGAGATCAATCGCCACCACTTGTTGCAGATTCTAGTGAACTTGCAGATGAATGGCATTCATGCGATGGACGGCAGAGGTAAGCTAACCGTCGTGAGTGAAGATTGGATTGAAGACGGCGAACTGAAAGGCGCAGCGATTCATGTCACCGATGAAGGTTGCGGTATCAAGCCAGAAAACTTAAGTCGTATCTTCTCGCCGTTCTATACAACTAAGCGTGACGGTACTGGTCTCGGGCTTTCTGTTTCGCAAAGTATTCTTAGCCAAACAGGCGGCGAACTAAAAGCTGAATCGGAATGGGGCAAAGGAAGCACATTCAGTATCTACCTGCCTAAAAAAGCCGAGTTGCTACTTGACGTTATGAATATTGTTTAGCGCTATTCTTAAACTGATTATGAGTCCCAATCAAATAAAAAGGGTCAGTAAATTTACTGACCCTTTTTGTATCTGTTCCTCTCTAAGTGCGAGAGGAAAACGTCGAATTAACCCGTATGCACCGCAATCTTCGGGGGATTGATGCCGTGCTTCTTGAACTCTTTCATTACACGTAGAGTAATGTCGGTTTCAAAGAGCTTCTCGTAGGCGGTATCTACCACATACGCCTTACACGTTAACTGAATTGCTAAGTAGTTATCAGTAATCGTCTGTTTTACGAGAACCGTCACAGGCTTCGGTAGATGGATATAGCGACTTGAAGAGGCCGCTTCCTGAATTAAATCACGTGCTAGCGCAATGTCTTCATTCATGCCTACATAAAACGGAATCACCACCTGCATATCCAACGCACCATAGTTGCCGCTGACCACAACTTCACTCAAGAACTTGTTGTTTGGAATCGTAATAATGTCATCGGTTAGGGTACGCATACGCACAGAGCGCAAACCAATAGCAATAATATCGCCGTAGTTACCTTCGAACGTGACGCGGTCACCAACTTGGAACGGTCGATCCACCATAACCGTCATACCCGCGATGAACGATGCCGCTAGGTCTTTCATTGCGAAACCAACGGATACCGCCAACGTACCACCAATCAAAGCAAGGATCTGGTCGTTGATGCGAAAGCTCATCATAAATACCACAGAGCCGGCGGTTAAGTAGATAAAGAACTGCAGGAATGATTGAAGCTTTTGCAGCACCATTCGATACTGCACAAATTGGCTACCAATACTTTCTACCATCGAGCTCATGAACTTAAGCAACAACCATGTACATGCAATTACGATGATAGAGAAGAACACGCCGCTCCAGCGAATTAAGCTGGCAATTTGCGAGATATTATCGACACTCGCGATTTCTTCAGTCGCCAATGCAGGGGAGCTCAATAAACAAAGAGCCAATACGGTGAGTAGTTTTTTCATCGTTATTTCACCAATAAATGTTGACGGTCGAGAACGTTAGTAATGTGACGGAACCAGTGGTCCGACACGCGAGCTTTGTCTTCGCTCCACTCAATAAAGCCACGGCTTTGGAAGTAGCGAAGAGTACCAATCACTTCCGCAATACTGAGCTGGGTACATTCAGACAACTCCTCTGGCGATGCCACTTCAAGCTGAACAATAGAACGCAGAACGGCCAACATTGGCTTCGGCATTTTCTCAAGCTCTTGAGACTCTGGTGCGTGGAATAATCGAACCACCACTTGCTGCGTCTCTTTATCCTGACGCAGGGACAAGCGGAAAAAGCGTAAGCCAACTGTCGGGTTACCATCTGAGTAATGCCACAGAATACGGTAGAAACCTTGTTTAGCACGTTCTTCTTCCGTGATGTCTTCTTGGTCCCATTGCTTAGGGACGACAAGGCCATCAAACGTCACTGGATTTTCAATCTGTTGGTTAATACGTGTATCAAACAGCGCAGAGAGTTGTTTCTCACTCCAACGCGGCATAAATGCCACCCAGTCAAACAACAACCGTTCGCCACGAGCACGGTCAACAAAACGCCAGCTCGCTTTCTCAATCGCCATGACAACGCGGTGATTCTTCTTAGAGCGACGAAGTAGGTTAGTCAGTTTAATCAAACCGCTTAAACCGCCTACCATTGGCTTAACTAGGCGCTGGGCGTTATCAACTGCGATAAGGTAAGGCGTATCACTTTTACGCAAATGCGCAAGAACCTGAATCTCAGACGCGTCCTCTTCCAACCCAAGTTGTAAAGCCAGTTCTTTTAGTAGTTCACTGTAACCTGCGTATGGGCAGTTCAAATAAAGTGGCTCGGCGTTCTTCACTTTGTTCAGGATAGTGCGCAGGAAGGTCGTTGTACCGACGCCACGCTCACCCGAGATAACGCACACGGCAGGGCTGTCTGTCAGGAGATATTTAGACAGATGCTTGATTTCATCAGAGGCGTAGTCCACCAACTCGCTTTCTTCGCTACCTGGGAGAATATAGTCAAACGCTTGATCGCCTTTTATTCGCACAAGATTGGTATCTGCACCGTTATTTCCCGTTTGTTTTGCGACTTCAATACGGAACAAATACCCTAAAGCTTGGCTAAACATGGTGTAGTTAGACAACATGGCAACAATGCGGTGTTTAAAGCTGTGCAGCATAATCCACACAGCACAAATAGCCGTACCGATGATGCTTAGTAACAAGGTATCTTTTCGGCGGATTGACCAGTTTACCCAAACAGGGCGGTCAGAGAGCTTTTCCGCGACTTCAAATACCTTCTTACGCCATAGGCGCAATACCGACAGCGTCACCAATACAAACCAAAAGAACAGTGCGCTGTAGATCCAAGAATAAATGGTGCCTTTGCCTAGTGTTCGAATCGAGATTTGCAAAATCACGCCTGCGACAATCGCGCTCCATACATAGCGACGAATGGTCGATAGACGCAGCGCAATCACTTCTTGGCTGGTACTGCGACTGTTACGGTAAGCAAACTCTAAAATGAAGCTGATGGCAATAGAACCACCCAACACCCACCACGTGAAGATCTCGAGAATGATCAAATGCTGCAAGCTCGGGATTTCTGATAGCACGCGAAGAGAAAGCGTAATTGCAATCAACCACGCAATTGCTCTGTGCGCGCGGCTAATATACCAAATCAAACGAACCCAGATTGGCGGTTTAGCGACGTTATCTAGCTGCGTTTCGCGGAATAGGGTAATGATGCGCTTGCTATTGGTTAGCCACCACACCAAACCGAAGTAGATAAACAGCACTTTGATGCCAGCCCAAACGACCGGAATCGGTGAAATCAGAATTTCTTTAATCAGAGATTGGAAAGAACGAATCTGGAAGAACACCAAATATTCAACGTTAAGCTGAGTCTGACGCCACTCTTGCTTAAACTGCGTGACACCATAAGGACCAAAACCGGTCAATTTGTCGTGCGTGATCGGGTCGGTCAGCTCTAACAAACGTTCTTTGCTTTGACCTAGGCTGTTGACCGTAAGGTAACTGGATTGCGTCTCAAACCATTCTTTGTCTTCACCAGACTCACGGAATGTCTTTAAGTGTTGATCAAAGATAAGGGTTTGTTTGCGCTGCTCACTCATTACTGCATTGAGCAATTGGTTGACCTTACGTTTGTCTTGGTCAGACATAAACAAAGGTTCTGGCAGCTTGTTGATCTCTTGAGTGATCTCTTGTGCCACAGGGAGGATTTGAGGCTCAGGTTGGAATTCGTACTCCCACTCAGCGTGAGCAGGTAAAGAAAGCACGAGACCGACTAGCATTAAAATGCGCGCCATGAAATGCATAAAATTCTCTTAAAACTTATAAGGTTAGAGTTAGTGTAGTTGCTTTATCGCGATATGCGAGTTTTACCCAATGACCGTGCGTGATGTTGCGATTTCCTTTGAGAAACGGATGCTTAATAAAGGAATAACGTACGGAATTGATAAAAGGGGACGCACTATAAACCCAATTTCATGGGGTATGTCAATGGTTAGTCATGACGGATTTATGTCTCAGTTTTGAGTCGGTTAGAGTTAGAGACCTTAAAGTAGGCGCGGTTTATGTTAGCCAAATCTCAAAATTCAGCCCGCTAAAGAATGCTTTTTCTCATTAATTAATAAAAACAAAACTTGAAGTGTGTAGCCTTAAGCAGTAACGTTGCGCGGTTTTTCCCAATAAACTTGAATTGCTAAGGTAAAGGTTTTGATTTCCACAGCGAATATTACTCAACAATTTGGCGCTAAGCCGCTATTTGAAAACATCTCAGTTAAGTTTGGCGAAGGTAACCGCTACGGCTTAATCGGGGCTAACGGTTGTGGTAAATCAACCTTTATGAAAATCCTGAGTGGTGAGCTAGAGCAAACTAGCGGTAACGTAAGCTACGATCCGAACGAGCGCGTTGCAAAACTGAACCAGGATCAGTTCGCATATGAAGAGTTCACGGTTATCGACACGGTAATCATGGGCCATAAAGAACTATGGGAAGTGAAGCAAGAACGTGACCGCATTTACTCTTTGCCAGAAATGAGCGAAGAAGACGGCATGAAAGTGGCTGACCTTGAAGTTCAGTTCGCGGAAATGGACGGTTACATGGCCGAGGCGAAAGCGGGTGAGTTGCTTCTCGCTGTAGGTATCCCAATGGAGCAACACTTCGGTCTAATGAGTGGAGTGGCGCCAGGCTGGAAACTTCGTGTGCTTCTAGCGCAGGTTCTCTTTGCTGACCCTGATGTGATGCTTCTTGACGAACCAACCAACAACTTGGATATGGATACTATCCGTTGGTTGGAAGACACGCTAAACGCGCGTAACTGCACCATGATCATCATCTCGCACGACCGTCACTTCCTAAACTCAGTATGTACGCACATGGCTGACTTGGATTACGGTGAACTACGTGTTTACCCAGGCAACTACGACGAGTACATGACAGCGGCTTCCCAAGCTCGTGAACGTCTGCTGAACGACAACGCGAAGAAGAAAGCACAAATCGCTGAACTACAAACGTTCGTTGCGCGTTTCTCTGCAAACGCATCGAAAGCAAAGCAAGCGACATCTCGTGCGAAGCAAATCGACAAGATCAAACTGGACGAAGTGAAAGCGTCTAGCCGTCAAAACCCATTCATTCGTTTTGAACAGTCTAAAGAGTTGTTCCGTAACGCTCTGATTGTTGAAAACCTAAGCCAAGGTTTTGAAGACGATCTGTTTGCTAACTTCAATGCGATTTTTGAAGTCGGTGAGCGCGTTGCAATCATCGGTGAGAACGGTGTGGGTAAAACAACCCTACTAAACACACTTGCTGGCGTACTAGAGCCACGCTCTGGTGAGTTCAAATGGTCTGAAAACTCAAACATTGGCTACTACGCGCAAGACCATGCGCATGACTTTGCAGAAGATATGAACCTGACAGATTGGATGGGCCAATGGCGTCAAGAAGGCGACGACGAGCAAGTGGTTCGTGGTTTCCTAGGTCGTATGCTGTTTGGTCAAGACGACATTAAGAAGTCAGTAAAAGTACTGTCGGGTGGTGAGCAAGGTCGTATGTTGCTTGGTAAGCTAATGATGCACAAACCAAACATGCTGCTAATGGACGAACCAACCAACCACATGGATATGGAATCTATCGAATCATTGAACACGGCACTAGAGCAGTACAAAGGCACATTGTTCTTCGTATCGCACGACCGTGTATTCGTAGACTCACTAGCTACGCGTATCATCGAAATCCGTGATGGTAAAATCACAGACTTCAAAGGCACTTACTCTGAGTTCCTAAAATCTCGTGGTATTGAAGGCTAATCCTTCTTCCGAATAAAGAAAAAGACCTCATCGCGAGGTCTTTTTTTATGTCTATTCTTTGTGAGCGCTAATTCTTTGCTAGCGCTAGGTTGTGGCGTTCAATCCTTAAATTGCCTCATTAGATAAGCATAAATGCCAACGAGCCCGAAAGTAATGATCATCGAAACGATGATACCGCTTGGGGTGAGTAGATAATTCCACAGTTGATCGTTGTTCATCGTTCACATCCTTTGTGAATCCATATGATTGTTTAAGTCTAACTCATTTGGCGACCTAATGATGAGTTATTGATTTCCCTTTACGTCAAAATCAATTTTCTCTGCGCCTGTGAATACTTGGAAACGTAAACCTTTAGCACGAGCGATAGTGGTAATACCAAACTTCTTGGCTAGATCTAAGCCCATTTGCGTAACGCCAGAGCGAGACAGCAAAACTGGAATGCCCATTTGAGCGACCTTGATTACCATCTCTGATGTAAGGCGACCAGTTGTGTAGAAAATTTTATCTTCGCCGGTTTCTTGGTTAAGCCACATTTCGCCCGCGAGGGTATCAACAGCATTGTGGCGACCAACATCTTCCACAAATGAAAGTACTTTATCGCCTTTGCACACTGCACAGCCATGAACTGCACCAGCTTTCTTGTAAGTGTCATTATAGTGCGTCAACGCTTCTAACGAGGTGTATATCTCAGACTGTTTGAGTGGCATTTGTGGTACTTGATAATCTTCAAGCTGCTTCATTACGTTGCCGTACATAGTGCCTTGACCACAACCAGACGTGACGGTCTTCTTCTTCAATGCACCTTCAAGATGTTCAATGTTCTCTTTGGTGATAACCGCAGCTGTGTGCGTTTCCCAATCGATAATCACAGATTCAATCGCTTCAGGATCTGACAAGAAGCTCTGGTTCTTCAAATAACCCAATACAAGTGCTTCTGGGCGAGAACCGAGTGTCATCAGTGTGACAATCTCTTTCCAGTTCAACATGACGGTAAGAGGGCGTTCACACGCAATTTGCTTAGTCAACTTCTCACCGTATTCGTCAAACACTTCTACTTCGATGGTTTGTAGGGGATTTTCACTGGTTTTAATAATGTTTGGTTTTACCACAGTCATGTCCTGATGAATGAGAGAGCTCATGGACGCTCTCATTGATGGGTTCTTTTGTCTTAACAAGGATTACAAAGCAATTCTCATTCCAAAATAGCGGGTGTAAATGAAATTGCGAGGCTTTACGTCAAATGTCTGCTAAAACTGAGAGTTCGCAGTAATGACACAGACTCACACTGACGGCTAGACTAATTTTGTATAGAGAGAAAAGTGAGTTTGATTTGGCGCGTTTATTGCTTTGTAACGCTAAAATGGTTGAAAGCAAAGTACAAAATGTCCTTTTCTGTCTTCAAGCCTACATAGAACAAACTGGATGAGTTATGTCGAATACGAAAGAGTTCGAGAACAAATACGAAAAAACAGAAGATTCATGGCCAATTGGCGTTGATTTGGTAGAACACGAAATCAGCACTGGGATTTGGGTTACGACTCAATGGCAGCTTGCAGGTTTTGAAATCACGCCAACGGATGAGACTCAAGATGTGTGTTTACTGCAACTGCATAAAGATGAGCGCACTGATTACCGATTTAATCTAAGTTCTCAGCAACCTAAGTTGTTTTTAATTATGGATAATGTGGATTCTGGTGAAAAACCAATAATTCAATTGCTTACTGCCTCTCAAACGGTTGCTGCACAATATATGGATGGCGATAACCTAGTGTTGTCCAATGATATGCCATTAGCCATTCAAGCTTGGATGGAAGCCTTTATTGGGCGCCACGGTGAGTTGTTAGAAGTAAGACGCAAGAAACGCAAAGGAGCGGGTAGAGCAAATGGCAACTAGTTTTTTTAGCCGTTGGTCGAAACGTAAATTAGAAGAAACCACAACCGAGCCTACAGACGAGAAGGTTGTGGAGCCTGTTGAATCTACTGAACCAGAAACCGCGCAAGCTCATGAAGACTTAAGTACTGAAGCGCAAACATTGGCTACCGAGGCTTCTGTTAGTGAGACTGAAGCTAAAGGAGCAATGGCTCAAGAAGCATCAAGCGAAACTACTGATTCTGAAGAGATGTCCGTAGCGCAGCTATTGGTGTCTGAGGCCTCAGAGAGCGTTAAGAAAGCCGCACTGCGTAAGATGTTCTTATCAGAAGAGTTTAACGTTCGTGATGGCTTGGATGATTACGATGATGACTACAGTAACCTCAAGTCGCTTTCTGAAGGGGTGGCTGAAACACTTCGTGATTGGGTAAAAGAGAAAACGGAAGAAGAACCAACAGAAGAAACGACACAATCAACCGAATCTCATGAAGAAAGTGATATTGAATCGGCTGATGTAGAACTTGCTGAAGGTGCCGAAATTCCCGAAGAACAAAAAGAACTGGATATAAATACAGTATCTAGTGAAAATGATATTCCAGAGACAAAACTAGCCCCTGAAGAGGTGGGACAAAATATACCACACAAAGAATAGGTACATTTTGACTAAACGCTCAATGAACCGGCTGAGACAAAATGTCCCAGTCGTTTTTTTTATCCCTACTATTTCTAAGATAAATAGCTAACCTGTTGAAAATTAGTTGATATTTAATTGGCACGACATTTGCTGCCTGTTGCTCATTACCATTCTTGTTGAAGTTAGACCATTTGCCCAACAGGCAGTGATAACCCGGGTGGGACTACCTAAAAGGGGTAGTTACTGACGAGTTAATCAGCAGAATTGCCTGCGCTAACTACAATGAAAGATGGAAGAAACTATCCATGCGTATAAATGGAACTGAGCAATGTTGAAACAACTATTAGAACAAGCAACTTCCAATAACGGTAAAGCGCGTCTGTATGCGTTTGAGAATACCGTAGAGTTGACCAACCTTATTCCACCAACGGTGAGCTACGAGAGTGGCGGTAATACACTGATTGTTGGACCGACTGCCATCATTGAGAGTGCAGCCGCGCAGCTATCTCAAATGAACAGCCTGACACTTCTCTCTACAGACGGAGAGAAAGGCACCAATCCAGAACTGTACTTTGCAAACTCAGTTCAGGTTTCTGGTTTCCTAGGCACATTTGAAGTGCTTATCGAAAATAACGGTCTAACAAGCAACCTAGCAAAAGTCGCTATTAATAGTGATTGTTTCGATGTTGTTCTCGATCTTTGTCTAAGCAGCTGTATGTCAGAAGAGGTTCCGGTTCCGGGTTACTACCCAGTGGGACGCGGCTATCCAAAACTGGCTGAAGCGCTAGAAGAAATCCCAACATTAATGGGTACGTTTGATAAGCCAAAGTTCTTCCGTCTGGACACTGATCTATGTGCGCACAGTTCTCGTGGCGTAAAAGGTTGTGAGCGTTGTGTGGATGCTTGTCCTGCTGGTGCACTATCAAGTGAAGGCAGCGATAAAACCGGTCATCGCATCGAGATTAACCCATACCTGTGTCAGGGCGTGGGTACTTGTGCAACGGCTTGTCCGACAGAAGCGATTCACTACGCGCTACCTAACCCTGAAGATACGCAAAAATTCATTGAACGCACGCTAGCGAACTATGAGCAAGCGGGCGGTCTGGATCCTATCGTTCTTATCTGTAGCTCTCGTCACGAGACTTACAACGTGATGGCACTGAAAGCGCTACCAGATAACGTGATTCCAATTGTGGTTGAAGAGCTTCCTTCTATCGGTATCGATACATGGTTCGCCGCTCTAGTTAATGGCGCGACGCAAGTGCTATTTGCAGCTTCTCGTTTTATGCCTGCAACCATCATTCGTGTTCTAAATAACGAAGTAGGTATCGCGCAAGAGCTATTGGATCAACTTGGTATCGCAAAAGAGACCATCGATATCCTTTACTTGGAATCGCTTCGTGAAGGTCCTCCAACACTATGTACAGATTCATTCGACCTTGCTCTTGGCGATCTTCAAGGTAACAAGCGTCAACGTTTGTTTACTGCGCTGGATGCAATGTCTTCTTCTCGTATTCCGGTTGAGAACATTGTTGAACTGCCTGCGAACGCGCCTTACGGCAATGTTTCTTGTGAGAGCAAAGATTGTACGTTGTGTATGAGCTGTGTGGCGGTTTGTCCTACACGTGCACTTCATACCGACGGTGAATCTCCATCACTTAAATTCGTTGAACAAGATTGTATTCAATGTGGTTTGTGTGAAAAGGCATGTCCAGAGAAAGTTCTGACTCTAACGCCACGTATGAACTGGGTGAAAGAAGAGCGCCAAAAAGCGGTTGTGATTCACGAGGAGAAAGCAGCGGAATGTATTCGCTGTCATAAGCCATTCGCACCTCAGTCTATGATCGATATGCTACAAAATAAGTTACGCGGTCACTCTCATTTCTCTGATGAAGCGGCGATCAATCGCATCGCGATGTGTGAAGACTGCCGTGTGATCGACATGTTTGAGTCGATGGCAGAAGACCCAATGAAACAACTGAAATACTAGGAGCTCGCAGTGGATACACAACGAGAACAAGAACAAACACTGAGAACAGAGATCTACTTGGTTTTGTCAGCGCTTTTCCGTAGCGCTCCAAGTGAGGAGATGATCGAGTTCCTGACTTCGCTAGAAGTTGAACCATCAGAAAGCGCAATGCAAAAAGCGTGGATTGCACTTCAGCAAGTGGCGAAAGATTCGAACCGCGAAGCGCTCGAAGATGAATACCAAGATCTTTTCATTGGTATCGGTCGTGGTGAAGTGATGCCATTTGGCTCATGGCACATGACGGGTGCAATGATGGAAAAACCACTGGCTGAAATTCGTCACGATTTGGAACTGCTTGGTTTCGAGCGCGATGAAAATGTGAAAGAGCCGGAAGACCACATCGCAGCACTTTGTGAAGTGATGTCGATGCTAACGGGTGAAGAAGAAGACCTTCAACAAACGGTGTTTAACAAACACATCGCACCTTGGTTTAACTCTTTCACTCAGCAACTAGAAAACGCAGAGAGCGCGAACTTTTATAAGCCCGCAGCTCAACTGTGTGAGGCGTTCTTAACACTGGAACAAGTGCGCTTTAGCGTGAACACCAAAAGCAGTAAGCACAAATTAAAAATTGATGTGAAAAACGTCACTGATTACGAGTAATCGATCAGTACTTGGTCATATCGATAGAGGGGCAATAGCCTCCAAAGATCTACCGTAAGGTAAGGAAGCAATGATGAAAGATAATAAAGAAATAAACACAAGCCGTAGGGATCTCCTGAAAGGCTTAACGACTGCAGCCGTAGCTGGTGCGGTTGTCGCTGGAACAACAAAAGTGGCAAGCGCTTCAGAAACGGTTGAGCCTTCTGAAAAAGACGTGAAGAAGAAAGGGTATCGTGAAACTCAACACATTCGCGATTACTACGACACACTTTAGGAGATAACGGATGAAACTTGTCAAACGCTCCGACAGTGTGAGCAAAGAAACCAATCAGCTTGGCGTTTCTCGCCGTGCATTCATGAAAAACACCTCGCTTGCTGCTGGTGGTGCGGTTGTAGGTGCTAGTCTTTTTGCACCGGGCATGATGAAGAAAGCACAAGCTAAATCGGTGGATCCAGAAGCGAAAACAGAAGTAAAACGTACTATCTGTTCTCACTGTTCTGTAGGTTGTGGTATCTACGCTGAAGTTCAAAACGGCGTGTGGACAGGTCAAGAGCCTGCATTCGACCACCCATTCAACGCTGGTGGACACTGTGCAAAAGGTGCAGCACTACGCGAACATGGTCACGGTGAGCGTCGTCTTAAATACCCAATGAAGCTTGAAAACGGTAAGTGGAAGAAGCTTTCTTGGGATCAAGCGATCGAAGAAATCGGTAACAAGGTGATGGACATCCGTAAAGAGTCGGGTCCAGATTCGGTTTACTGGTTGGGTAGTGCGAAGCACAACAACGAACAAGCGTACATGTTCCGTAAGATGGCGTCGCTTTGGGGTACCAACAACGTTGACCACCAAGCGCGTATCTGTCACTCAACAACCGTAGCAGGTGTAGCAAACACTTGGGGTTACGGTGCGATGACCAACTCTTTCAATGACATGCACAACTGTAAGTCAATGCTGTTCATTGGTTCAAACCCTGCAGAAGCGCACCCTGTTGCGATGCAGCACATCCTAATCGCGAAAGAGAAGAACAACTGTAAGATCGTTGTTGCGGATCCTCGTCGTACTCGTACCGCTGCAAAATCGGATCACTACGTGTCTCTACGTCCGGGTTCTGACGTTGCATTCATCTGGGGCGTGCTATGGCATGTCTTCGCGAACAACTGGGAAGACAAAGAGTTCATCCGTCAACGCGTATTCGGTATGGATGAAATCCGTGCAGAAGTGGCTAAATGGACACCAGCAGAAGTTGAGCGCGTAACTGGCGTTCCTGAGTCTGAAGTTTACCAAACAGCGAAACTGCTTTCTGAAAACCGTCCGGGTTGTATCGTGTGGTGTATGGGTGGTACTCAACACACGACTGGTAACAACAACACTCGTGCTTACTGTGTACTTGAGCTTGCGCTAGGTAACATCGGTAAATCAGGCGGCGGTGCAAACATCTTCCGTGGTCACGATAACGTACAGGGCGCAACTGACCTTGGCGTATTATCTGACACGCTACCAGGTTACTACGGTCTGTCTGAAGGTTCATGGCGTCACTGGTCGAAAGTGTGGGAAATCGATTACGAATGGATCAAAGGTCGTTTCGATGACAACGCTTACGGCGGTCAAAAACCAATGAACAGTGCAGGTATCCCTGTATCTCGTTGGGTGGATGGTGTTCTTGAAAACAAAGACAACATTCGTCAACGTGAAAACATCCGCGCCATGTTCTACTGGGGTCACGCAGTAAACTCTCAGACTCGTGGTCCTGAGATGAAGAAAGCGATGCAGAAGCTGGATATGATGGTTATTGTTGACCCATACCCAACAGTCGCAGCGGTAATGAACGATCGTACTGACGGCGTTTACCTGCTTCCTGCAACAACTCAGTTCGAAACGCACGGCAGTGTGACAGCATCTAACCGCTCACTTCAGTGGCGTGATCAGGTTATCGAGCCACTGTTCGAATCTAAACCTGACCACGAAATCATGTACCTGCTAACTAAGAAGTTAGGTTATGAAGATCTGCTGTTCAAAAACGTACGCGTACAGAACAACCAGCCAGTGATCGAAGACATCACTCGCGAATTCAACAAAGGCATGTGGACCATCGGTTACACAGGTCAAAGCCCAGAACGTCTAAAAGCGCACCAACAAAACTGGCACACATTCCACAAGACATCTCTGGAAGCAGAGGGTGGTCCTGTGAATGGTGAGACTTACGGTCTACCTTGGCCATGTTGGGGCACACCAGAGATGAAGCACCCAGGCACACACATTCTGTACGATACGTCTAAGACTGTTGCAGAAGGTGGCGGTAACTTCCGTACGCGTTTCGGTGTTGAGTTTGAAGGCCAAAGCCTACTTGCTGAAGACAGCTACTCAAAAGGCTGTGAAATCAAAGACGGTTACCCAGAGTTCTCTGACAAGCTAATCAAACAGCTTGGTTGGTGGGACGACCTAACGGCTGAAGAAAAAGCAGCAGCGGAAGGTAAAAACTGGAAAACTGACCTGTCTGGCGGTATCCAACGCGTAGCAATCAAGCATGGTTGTATCCCGTTTGGTAACGCAAAAGCGCGTGCGATTGTTTGGACATTCCCAGACCGAGTGCCGCTACACCGTGAACCGCTATACACGCCACGTCGTGACCTTGTAACGGATTATCCAACTTGGGACGACAAAGAAGCAATCTTCCGTGTACCAACGCTTTACAAGTCTATCCAGAAAGAAGACAAGTCTGGCGAATACCCAATCATCCTGACTTCTGGTCGCTTGGTTGAGTACGAAGGTGGTGGTGAAGAAACACGTTCAAACCCATGGCTTGCTGAACTTCAACAAGAAATGTTCGTTGAAGTGAACCCGAAAGACGCAAACGATCTTGGCTTTAAAGATGGCGATGACGTTTGGGTTGAAGGTGCAGAGAAAGGCCGCATCAAGGTGAAAGCGATGGTCACTCGTCGTGTTAAACCGGGTCTGGCGTTCATTCCGTTCCACTTCGGTGGTAAGTTCGAAGGTGAAGACCTACGTCCTAAGTACCCAGAAGGTACGGATCCTTATGTTGTTGGTGAAGCAGCCAACACGGCAACCACTTACGGTTACGACCCTGTTACTTTGATGCAGGAAACTAAAGTAACCCTATGTAACATTCGTAAAGCGTAAGGAGTCTGATAATGGCACGAATGAAATTCCTATGTGACACCAAACGCTGTATCGAGTGTAACGGCTGTGTTACTGCATGTAAGAACGAAAACGATGATGCACTTGAGTGGGGTATTCAACGTCGTCGCGTGGTAACACTGAACGACGGTGAACCAGGTGAAAACTCAATCTCTGTTGCTTGTATGCACTGTACAGATGCGCCTTGTATGGCGGTTTGTCCAGCTGACTGTTTCGAGCACACAGAAGATGGCATCGTTCTTCACAACAAAGATCTTTGTATCGGTTGTGGTTACTGTCTGTTTGCTTGTCCATTCGGTGCGCCTCAGTTCCCGAAACAAGCGTCATTCGGTGAGCGTGGCAAAATGGACAAATGTACTTTCTGTGCAGGTGGTCCAAACACAGAACCAGGTTCTCTAGAAGAGCGTGAGAAGTACGGTGCGAACCGTATTGCTGAAGGTAAGCTACCTATGTGTGCGTCACTATGTTCAACAAAAGCACTGCTAGCGGGTGATGCAGAGAAAGTTTCTGACATCTTCCGTCAACGTGTGGTTGAGCGCGGTGCGAAAAACGCAGGTTGGACAGACGGTAACGATCTTTCTTACGACGCAACCAAAAGCTAAGTAGGAGAGACACATGTTAAATACTCTTAAACGTGCGTCTCTTGTAATGCTGTCTATGATGACAGCATTACTGCTGACCTTCACGATGCCAGCGTCTGCGCAAGAAGACACATCTCCAGTGGTACAACAGGAGATGACGCAACTTGCAGGTGCAGATTTTTGGCGTCAGGTCAAAGAGGGGCAAGAAGGCTATACCACGTCGAAATCAGCGGAACACGGTGTGCTGATCAGTACTCCGGGTGAGACTTGGTACATTCTTAAAGAGAAATGGATGTCTCCTGCGGGCGCTGTTGCAATTTTCGGCAGTATCGCAATGGTTATCATGGCTTACGTATTCGTTGGTCCTCTGATGCTAAGCAAACCACGTACTGGCAAGAAGATGAAACGCTGGTCTCGACTAGACCGCGCACTGCACTGGAGCATGGCGTTTACCTTCTTAACGCTGGCATTCAGTGGTTTGATGCTGGTTTACGGTAAGCACTTCTTGAAGCCGTACGTACCAACTGAGTTTTGGGGCTTCGTCGTCATGTTGGCGAAGCAGTACCATAACTACATGGGTCCTTTGTTCTTTATCTTGCTGATGTTTGTTCTGTTGAAATGGTGGCGTAAGTCCATTCCAACAATGACTGACATTCGTTGGTTCATGAAAATGGGCGGCATGGTTGGTAAGCATAAAGGTACGCATCCATCGGCTGGTTTCTCAAACGGTGGTGAGAAGGCGATTTACTGGCTGTTGATCTTCTTCGGTGCTATTGCTGCAGTGAGTGGCTTAGTTCTGGATTTCCCAATTTTCGGCCAAACTCGCCGCGATATGGAACTATCTAACCTTGTTCACGCGATTTCAGCACTGATTCTGATCTGTGGCTTTATCTTCCACATCTACATCGGTCTATTCGGTATGGAAGGTGCACTAGAAGGTATGGTTACTGGTGAAGTTGACGAGACATGGGCGAAAGAGCACCACGACCTTTGGTATGAAGAAGTGAAATCTAAAGAAGCGATGGGTGAGGCTGACACAGCTCAAACGGACGTAAAAGGAGCGAAGACGAATGAACAAACCTCATAACGGGATTTGGGTTGCCTACATCCTGAGTTGTTTTACCCCGTTTACGTTTTTGATCTCAGGCGTTATCGCAATCATTTACGCGGGTTACCGTTTGGATAAAGGTGAAGACAGTGACGTAGTGAATTCACATTACTACGGCTTGATTCGCACATTCTTCCTGTACTTCACGTTCTTTGTTGTTCTGATCGTAACAGTGGCAACATCGAATGGTGTATTGGTTGGCGTAAGTGATTATTGGGTGCACAGTACCTTGTTAGACACGGTTGCTTATTTCATTCCTTGGGTAGGTATGCTGTTCGCAACGCTTGCGATTCTCGTGTGGTTCCTACGTATGTACCAAGGTATGAACCAACTGCGCAACAATATGCCGCACAGACCGTCTACAGGTCCAAACCTTTAAAACGGTCTATCTGTTCAAAAGCCTCGCAAACGCGAGGCTTTTTTATTGTAGAAAATCTTCTTAATGTCACCAGTTTTTAAGCAGAAATTAGAGGCAAATCAGCAGGCTTACGACCATGGTCTAATCCTTATTGCTATTGTTGTTTTTGTATCGGTGTTAAGCTTAATAAAAAGAGCAACAAGGATAGGTTATGAATTTCCCATACAGAAATATTGTCGTACTTACTGGCGCTGGCATCTCGGCTGAGTCTGGTATTCAAACATTTCGAGCTCAAGATGGTCTTTGGGAGAATCACCGAATAGAAGACGTGGCAACGCCAGAAGGTTTCGACCGCGATCCGGATCTTGTTCAAAGCTTTTACAACCAACGTCGTTCAAAGCTTCAAGGCGAAGATATCAAGCCGAATGCGGCCCATATCGCGCTAGGACGCTTAGAAGAGCAGTTGGAAGGCAAAGTGACTATCATCACTCAAAACATCGATAATCTGCACGAGAGAGGCGGTAGCGCTAATATCATTCACATGCACGGTGAGTTACTCAAAGCGCGTTGCAGCGAATCCAATCAAGTCATTGAGCATTCAGAAGACATTGAGACTGGCGAGTTATGTCATTGCTGTCAAATTCCGGCTCAAATGCGTCCACACATTGTTTGGTTTGGTGAAATGCCACTGCGTATGGGTGAGATCTATGCTGCATTGGAAGAGGCGGATTTGTTCATCTCTATCGGTACTTCTGGTGTCGTCTATCCAGCCGCAGGCTTTGTACATGACGCGAAGATGCATGGTGCACATACGATTGAAATCAACTTGGAGCCAAGTGCTGTCGAGAGCGAGTTTGAAGAGAAGCGCTACGGCAAAGCAAGTATTGAAGTGCCAAAATTGGTTGACGAAATTCTTGCTCTGGAAAACGAAGCCAGCGCTTAATAAAACGGGCAGAACCTTCTTTAACAAAGGCATCGAGTGATTCGATGCCTTTTTGTATTTTGAAACGTTGTATTCTGATGCTTTGCAATTCGAACAGTATAGATTGAGCTACAAAGCGCGATCTTCAGATACAAGAAAAGCGGCCTAAGCCGCTTTTCTACACTATTTCGACAGACTGATTAGTTGTCTACTTTTAGCTTTTGGAAGTACTCATCGTAAAGCACACTTGCTTCACCAACTTCGTCTTGCCATGTACCGCTGTCCATCACTTCTTGTGGTGGGAAGATGCTTGGGTCGTTAGCAAATTCTTTCGGTAGTAGGTCGTGCGCTGTTTTCACTGGAGTAGGGTAACCAATCTCTAGTGCAATCTTAGCAGCATTCTCAGGACGTAGTAGGAAGTCGATCATCTTATGAGCTGCATCAACATTCTTCGCGCCAGCTGGAATTGCTAGGCTGTCCATCCAGAAGATAGTGCCTTTTTCTGGCCAGATGATGTCGATGTTCGCGCCTTCTTGACGAGCCATGTAAGCAGAACCATTCCAAAGCATACCAAGTGATACTTCACCTGCTAAGTATGGGTTCGCTGGGAAGTCTGAGTTAAATACCAACACGTTTGGCATTAGCTTTTTCAGTTCTTCGTAAGCTGCTTTGATCTCGTCTGGGTTAGTCGTGTTTGGTGAGTAACCAAGCTTAGTCAATGCAATATGGAATACTTCGCGAGAATCATCCATCAGCATTAGTTGACCTTCCCACTTGCTATCCCAGAAATCGTCCCACTTAGAAACCGATGACTTGTCTAGCATGTCAGCATTGATACCAATACCGGTCGCACCCCAAATGTAAGGGATAGAGTAGTTGTTGTTCGGGTCGAACGGCTTGTTTAGGAAGTTAGTGTCTAGATCAGCAAAGTGAGAAAGCTTCTCTTTGTCGATCTTTTGCAGCATGCCTTCTTTACGCATTTTAGATACGAAATAGGTAGACGGTACTACCAAGTCGTAACCAGAACCTTGGGTTTTCAGCTTTGCGTACATGCTCTCGTTAGACTCGTACGTAGAGTAGATAACCTTAATTCCAGTTTCTTTTGTAAAGTCTTCAAGAACTTCGTTTGGAATGTATTCCGACCAGTTGTAGAAATACAGTTCTTGATCAGCAGCCATTGCAGGGGAAGCGATTAGCGTCGCTGCACACAGTGCGCTTGCGTAGAATTTACTTTTCATTTTATTTCCGTTTTGTTCAGCAACAGGTCAATTCAATACTAGTAACAGATACCGATTTGAGCCAAGTTGCGATAAGCACAATCCTGTTTATTTGAGCACGAACGTTAAACATCATGTCTTCATCGACGGAGAATGTTGAAGCTGTGTCAAATAAACCTAGCAACGTGTAATTATATCAGTCAATTACGAAAATAGGCAGCGTATTGCTGCCTATTTTCATTTACTAGATGGCTTATTAAGCGATTATTGGCCCGCTTTAAGCTTTAGGAAGTAATCTTCGTACTTCGCTGTCATGCCCCCAACAGAGTCTTGCCATTCAACACGGTCAAGATCTTCTTGAGAAGGGAACAATGGTGCAACGTCTTTAAACTTAGCGTTAGACTCTGCAACAGCAGTCAGGTAACCCGTGTCAGCCGAGATTTGCTCTGCGATTTCTGGACGTAGTAGGAAGTCGATCATCTTGTGAGCAGCTTCTACGTTCTTCGCACCAGAAGAGATTGCAAAGTTATCAACCCAGCCGATACCGCCTTCTTTAGGGAATACAAGCTTTAGGTTCATGCCTTCGTTTTGAGCAGCTGCCGCGCTACCATTCCAAAGCATACCAACGCCAACTTCGCCAGACATGTATGGAGCGCCTGGGTTATCAGAGTTGAATACTAGAACGTTTGGCATAAGCTTTTGTAGCTCTGCGTACGCTTCGTCGATTTGTTTTGGATCCGTAGAGTTACCTGAGTAACCTAATTTACGTAATGCGATATGGAAGACTTCACGAGTGTCATCCATCAGCATTACTTGACCTTCAAGCTCAGGTTTCCATAGGTCAGCCCAGCTTTGGAACTCGTTTGGATCGTACATGTCAGCGTTAACCGCTAGACCTGTAATCGCAACAACGTGTGGAATAGAGTAGTCGTTGTTTGGATCGTAAGGCTTGTCTAGGTAGTTAGTATCTAGGTTACCGAAGTTTTTCAGTTTAGTCTTATCGATCTTTTGTAGCATACCTTCGTCACGCATCTTCGCTACGAAGTAAGTGGAAGGTACCACTAGATCATAACCTTGGTTATGAGTTTTTAGCTTTGCATACAAGGTTTCATTCGACTCGTAAGTCGAGTAGATGACTTTGATGCCAGTTTCTTTAGTAAATTGTTCTAGGATATTACTGTTGATGTAAGGACCCCAGTTCATAAATACTAATTCTTTATCATCCGCTGCCGCTGTACCAGAGAACAGAGAAAGCGCACATGCACTACCAGCTAATAGAGTAGCCCATTTTTTCATTGACGTTAGCTCCAAACCAAACGTTGTCCAATTTTGGACGATAGATAGAAAAACAGAATGGCATGTAACCATTCTGTTTCGTGATGTTAACGGATGCGGATTCTACTTTACTTTTTCTCTTGCTAGCAACTGAGAAATCACTACCAATACCAAAGAAACAATCAACATGACCGTTGCTAGGGCGTTCACTTCTGGTGAAATACCCACCTTAACCATTGAGTAAATCTTCAATGGCAAGATTTCGTAAGTTGGACCTGTTACGAACGAGCTAATAATTACGTCGTCCAGAGATAGGGTAAAGCTCAATAACCAGCCCGCAGCTACCGCAGGTTTTGCAAGAGGAAGAATGATCTGTTTTAAGATTACCCATTCACTCGCGCCTAGGTCTTTCGCTGCTTCCAACATTTTCACATCAAAGCCATTTAGTCGGCTGTACACTGTTACCACAACGAATGGTAGACAGAAGGTGATGTGAGCAATCAATAAGGTAAAGAAGCCAAGCTGTGCACCTAATACAAGGAACAAAGCAAGTAATGAAATCGCCATAACGATATCTGGTGACATCATTACAACAAATAACATGCCGTTGACCGCGCCTTTACCTTTGAACGAGTAACGGAATAGGGCAACAGCCGTTAAGCTACCAATGATGGTTGCCGCTGTTGCAGAGAATACCGCTACGTTCAATGAATGCCATGCAGCCTGCATTAGGCTGTCGTTGTTTACTAAGGTTTCGTACCATTTCGTGGTGAAACCACCCCATTTCATACCAAATTTGTTAGCATTAAATGAGTTAACAATTAAGACGATAATTGGTAGATACAGAAAAGCATATACCAGCGCCATAAAGCTAAATCTAACTGTGCGTCCCATTAGTCTAGCTCCACTTTCTTATTCAATAGTTTGCCTGCTCTGTAGTAAGCATAAAGCATAACAGCCATTGCGAAGGTGAGGGCGATACTGGTCGCAGCACCAAATGGCCAGTCACGAGCGTTCAATACTTGGCTCTTAATTACGTTACCGATCAGTAGGTTCTTCGCGCCGCCAAGAAGGTCAGAGATGTAGAACATACCCAGTGCAGGTAGTAGAACCAATAAACAACCGCCGATAATGCCAGGCATTGTTAAAGGCAAAATCACTCGCGTAATGGTTTGAAACTTGTTCGCACCAAGATCTTTTGCCGCTTCAATGTAAGTGTTGTCTAGCTTCTCAATTGCCGAATAAAGCGGCAAAATCATGAACGGAAGCAGGATGTATACAAGACCGATCATCACTGCCGTTTCTGTATACATTAAGCGTATCGGCTTATCGATGATTTCCATTGCCATCAACGATTTGTTTAAGACACCTTGTGTACCAAGAACAATCTTTAGCCCGTATGTACGGATCAGAGAGTTTGTCCAGAACGGTACGATAACCAAGAACAACATAAACGGACGCCATTTTTCAGGCATTTTCGCTACGATGTAAGCAAATGGATAACCGATAACCAAACACAACAATGTCGCGATGATCGCCATGTAGAAAGAGTGCATCAGCACCTTTGCGTACAAAGGATCAAGTAGGCGAAGATAGTTGTCGAATGTAAACGTTAATTCAATGAGGTTCGCTTCATCACGCATCAAGAAACTTGTACCGATAATCATTAGGTTTGGTACTAACACAAACAGTGTTAACCAACCAACGATTAGGGTAATGATCGCGTTCTGAAGATTAAGCTTCTTGCTTATCATTTAGTACTACCTCCCAGCTCTCAACCCAAGTGATAGCGACTTTCTGGCCGAGTGAGTGGTCCACATCTGGATCATCTTCGTTAAAGAATTCGCTTACCATCACGCGCATGCCAGAATCCAATTGAATAACTGAATCTAGCGTCATACCTTTATAGGTACGCTCGGTCACGTGACCTACGATGCCTTTTTCTTCAGACTCTTTAATCTCTTCGATACGCAAGTCTTCTGGGCGAAGTAGTACTTGAAGTTTGTCACCGGCCTGTGCTTCTTGATCGTAGTAAACCACCGATTCAACACCTTCAATTTCTGCACGGATACGTTTCTCATCGATACGATCTAGCATGGTTGCGTTGAATACGTTGATCTCACCGATAAAGCGAGCAACAAATAGGTTCTTAGGTTCTTCGTAGATCTCACGTGGAGAGCCATCTTGTTCGATAACACCGTCGCGCATAACAATAATACGGTCAGACATCGATAGGGCTTCTTCCTGATCGTGCGTAACGAAGATAAAGGTAATACCAAGTTGACGCTGAAGCTGTTTAAGCTCGATTTGCATTTGCTTACGTAGTTTGTAATCAAGTGCAGATAGAGATTCATCTAGCAGCAGTACTTTTGGCTTGTTCACAACCGCACGCGCAATCGCGATACGTTGTTGCTGACCACCAGAAAGTTGATGAGGCTTACGCTGTGCCATTTTTTCTAGACGAACCATGCGCAGCGCATCCATTACTCGTGGCTCGATCTCTGCAGCAGGTGTTTTCTGCATGCGAAGACCAAAAGCAACGTTTTCGAATACGGTCATATGAGGAAAGAGTGCGTAACTCTGAAATACCGTGTTGACGTGCCTTTGCTCTGCAGGAACCTGTGTTACATCTTGGTCATCTAATACGATTTGACCGTTGTCTGCCGTTTCAAAGCCAGCGATCATGCGTAAAACCGTTGTCTTACCACAACCAGATGGGCCAAGAATCGTCAGAAACTCACCATGATTAACATCCAGATTTAAATTACCGATGATTTCCTTGCCATCGAAACTTTTGCTAATACCAGATAAACGAACTACTGGCTTTCCTGCTTGCTGTTTAGCGTTCAACGTCTGTATTTCTCCCACGTTCAAATTGGGTTATATCCCATTGATGTGACATTAGTCATTCACTTTTGAGGCGCGCATCATAATCACCAAAATTGTGAAATCAAAGCATTTTCTTATCTTGAAACAGAAAAAATTTTGCAGGCAAAAGTAAACATTCCTTACCATACTGTTTTTATGGGGGTATTTACGCTTTCGCTATCGTTTTGTAGGGTTTTAATTTCGCCAGCAAATGTTTTCAATTTCATAGATTTGCGAGTGGTTAATTATCGACCAAATAGAAGATATTGCAAGTATTGAGGCCGAGATCTGATTTTAGACTTGGAAAGATTTCTTTATAATGACGCCCTTATTAATTGGCTGGTTTTCCAGAAAAAAATTTACAAGTTAGCCTTGGATAACATATGAACAACGATTTTGAGAAAGATTTCAATTTAGGAGGGAGTGTAGAGCGAGCTCTTTCTGGCAAGTATGAACTAAAAGCGGGTGCTGTTTTTAGCGAAGCTTGGCGCACGACCATTCAACAATTTTTGTCCTTCTCGCCAGCGATCATCTTGTTGCTTTTCGTTCAGTTGGGCATCTTCTATATCGCATTGCAACTTCAATTAGGTGACCCAGGTGTGATTCTTGATGCGTTGCAAGACCCTGAGTCTTTTACCACTGACATAGTCTCTGCTATTTATGTCGCTAACTTTAGTTACGAAGTGATCAGTGCGCCAATTTATGCGGGTATCAGTTTGATGGCTATGAGCCATGTCGCTGGGTTGAAAACAAAAGTACGTCACGTTGGTAAAGGCCTACAATTCACGGTGCCAGTGATTTTAGCGACGCTATTTAGTCTAATGCTGCAGGGCGTAGCTGGGATGATTTTCCCTCTGCTATCGTTATACCTTTCTTTAGCTTTTAGTCATTCTATCTTATTGATTTGTGAGAAAAGAGTGCCACCAATGCAATCATTATTATTGTCTCTTCGTGCAGTCAACAAGAAGATTTTTGTTCTTGCAGGGCTTTACTTGGGCGTGATGTTGATGTTTATTATTGCTGCAATGTTCTACGGAATTGGCTTGATCTTCGTGCTACCGTTCTTCTTCCATTTGAAGGGAATCCTGTACCGCGAAATGTTTGGTATCAAGTTAAAGATCGTAGCGACACAGCAAAATGATAACGATCACGATGGTAACTCTCAGGTGTTTGATGCCTAAATCTTTAAAATCAATGAGTTTACGAGTGGCGGCTATCACAATAGCCGCCACTTTTGTTTCAGTAGGACCATATTTGCACTACGACCGCGAATATCGCAATGCGATTGACTCGCAGGTGGTACACGGCCCGGTAACACACCCAGACTTGTCTAACCTCCCTTATATTGGTGACATTCCTGATTTCAACTCGATTAAGGACACGAAAGATAAGAAGACAGCGTTCTTTGACTTCCTTCGACCGAAAATTACGTTAGAAAATCAGCGCATAGAAAAAGAGCGTGCCTTCTTAACGGCTTTGAAACTTGGCGAGTTAAGCTCAGAACAAACTTCATATGCTAAACGCTTGGCTGCACTTTACTCTTATCCATTACAAGACGAGACGGTAACGGAAACTTGGTTGGATGAAATGCTTAAGCGAGTTAATGTTTTGCCTGAGGCTTTGGTGTTAACACAGGCTGCGAATGAATCTGCGTGGGGCACCTCTCGTTTTGCAACCGAAGCAAACAACTTGTTTGGTCAATGGTGTTATAAGAAGGGCTGCGGAATCGTCCCTGCGAAACGCGGTGCAGGTAAAACGCACGAAGTAGAGAAGTTTGACACTGTACAAGAGTCTGTACATGGCTATTTTATGAATGTGAATCGTAATCGTGCGTATGTTGATTTACGTGATATTCGTGCGAATTTAGAAGGGAAACACAAGGATTTGTTATCTGTGGCGACGGCATCAGAACTTACTCACGGTCTGCTTGCTTATTCTGAACGCGGTATCGCTTATGTGAATGACTTGCGGGCGATGATTCGTCACAATAACGCTTACTGGACACAATAAAAGAAATAACGGATCGGATGAAGAAGTTAAGCCTAAGTTTACTGGGTAGTGCGGTACTGATCTTGGCATCGCCTATCACTCACGCTCAAGAATACATGTTTACGTATTCTAAACTTTACACGCAATTAAAGAACAATATTAAAGACGGCCATGATGACGTTAGAGTCGGTGTTTTCTTTGTTGATTCTGATACAAAACAATTGTGTGAAATCGAAAAAGCATGGATGGAAAAGGAAGAGCATTTTGAGGAGTTTGTGATACCAACTTCGAAAGAGCTACCGCTTCCTATAGATAAAAACCTAAAGTCAGCGAATCCACTTGTCTTTGTACAAACGCCCAAAGATACACGCTGTGATTACTCTCTTGTAGTCATGACGAAAGAACCGTTACAGGGTAGCGTTACGTACGAAGAATTGAAGCCTTTGATGCCTCAAATGCAAGCCTTACTTGAAGATCTTGGAGGTATGTTTGCGGGTTGGTTTACGCCCCAAGTACAAGGTGTAACCATGGAGTTCGCTAACGAACTTAATGATACTATTACGTTCTCTAATGGGGCTCAAAAAGCGATTGTTAATGGGAAGGTGCAAGTCGCAATGAGTGAAATTGGCGAGGGTGGTCATATGACATTACCTCAACCAACGACTCGTGTATTACCTTATCTACCGAATGCAAAAAAATAAGCATAAGAAACCGAAGAAGAGCTGCAATTGCGGCTCTTTTTTTGTTTATAACGTTCATGACGCTGTTTTTGAGTGCATTTATTGATGAGTCCGTCACACAAACATTTAATCCTGCGCAAAAAGCTCGTATAATCCTCGCCCCATAGAAATCCAAGTTAGGAAGCCCTAGTCGATTTATCGGCGATGTGAGAGCCCGCAATGAACCAAGTAGATACAAGAAAAGAAACCCTAGAATTCAACAAGCTTCAGAAACGTCTTAGAAGACATGTTGGAAATGCCATTACTGATTACAACATGATCGAAGAAGGCGATGTTGTGATGGCATGTATTAGTGGTGGTAAAGATTCATTCGCGATGCTTGATATCCTGTTGAACCTACAAAAGGCAGCGCCTATCAAGTTTGAAGTTGTCGCAGTTAACCTTGACCAGAAACAGCCAGGTTTCCCTGAGCATATTCTTCCAGACTACTTTGAAACGCTGAACATTCCTTACTACATCGTAGACAAGGACACTTACTCAGTGGTTAAAGAGAAAGTGCCAGAAGGCAAAACAACTTGTGGCCTATGTTCACGTCTTCGTCGTGGTACACTTTATTCGTTCGCAGAGAAGATTGGCGCGACTAAACTGGCGCTTGGTCACCACATGGATGACATTGTAGAAACAATGTTCTTGAACATGTTCCATGGCTCACGCCTTAAAGCGATGCCACCAAAACTTCGTTCAGATGATGGTCGTAACGTAGTTATTCGTCCCCTGACTTACTGTCGTGAAAAAGACCTAATCAAATACGCAGAACATAAAGAGTTCCCAATCATTCCTTGTAACTTATGTGGTTCTCAAGAGAACCTTCAACGTCAATCGATTAAAGCGATGTTGATCGATTGGGATAAGAAAACACCTGGTCGCGTAGAAGCTATCTTCAAGTCAATCCAGAACGTAAGTCCAAGCCAGCTTGCTGACCGTGAACTCTTCGACTTTGTAAACCTACCATTAGATCGTGAAGGTAACCGCGAAGAATACGAATTCAGTGAAGCAGTGGTATCTTCGACAAACATCGACGAATCGATGTTTATCGATGTAACCAACATCTAATTCGAAAAGAGGAGGCGAAATAAGCCTCCTTTTTAATTTGCGTGCCTTAAGGCCGTGAACAGAATAAAAAATCCCCCAACGAGTGGGGGATTTTCATTTCTATATCATTTCGAAAACAAGCGCTGTTATGTCGCTGTATTCGGATCGAGCGGACTGATGTAACCGTTTGGTTTTAATGCCAGTACGTCGCAATTGATTTTATCAATCACATGCTCAGCAGTGTTACCAATAAACACCGCAGAAAGCCCCGTACGACCTGTCGTACCAAGAATCACCATCGCTGCACTTAGTTTTTCTGCTGTTGCTGGGATAATGTCTTCTGGCAAGCCTTGCTCGACGATCGTTTGCTCTTCATCAAGACCATGTTTCTGGCGAAGTGCTTTCATTGCGGTTAAATGATGCCCACGTACAGCGTCTGTATAGGTTGTAGGATCAAATTCCGGCAACTCAATTGTAATGTTGGCTGGCGTAACAGGGTACGCATTAACAAGGTACGGGTCGGCATCAAGTCGGTTACTGATTTCTTTAAGACGCTCTACCATCGAATCATTCAAGTCAATATGTGTTGGATTTTCCGAACCAACATGAACAGAAGCGAGTATCTTCGCATGCTCAGGCCAATCAGCGTTCTTAATTAAAAGTACAGGGATAGGGCACTTACGCAACAAATGCCAATCTGTAGGAGTGAAAATGACGGATTCTAGAACGTCGTGCTTACGCGTTCCTTTAATAACGATGTCGTGACCGCCAGCAAAGACTTCAGCGATAATCGCTTCATAGGGGCGATTATGCCAAACAACACAAACATCAAAGTCGAAGCTATCGTCTAAATACGGTTGGGCTATCTTACGCATCCATTGTTCACGTTGGTGGATAACACCGCGACGCATAGCATCTCTTTCATCGACCGACAGCATTGAGGTCATGTCATACGAAAAATCGTAGATTGACAGAAAGAAAGTGATTCGGCTTCTGGATACACTTTTTCGAGCGAGTTGAACCGCTCTTGCAAGTGCTGGCTGCTCATCATTATTGATGTCAGCAACAACAAGGATCTTACTGTATATACTCATATCTAAGCCCACTTATTATTGTAAAACCAAATACTGAATATAAAGTAAATCAGTATATTGGAGTACACAAGGTACATTTTTACTGTAGCTCAGTTTGAAGAAGAATTTGAGGACTTTCGAAGGGATTTTAGAAGAAATATGATGTAGCTCATTTTCGAGCTACATCAATTGATAGGGCAAATTAAAATTAGTCTTTGCTAACGCCTGCAAGTTCCATCAATGCATCGTGATCTAAGATGGTGATGTACTTACCTTTTACGCTCAGAATTTCAGATTTCTGGAAGCGGCCAAGTAAACGGCTAATGGTTTCTACCGTTAGACCAAGATAGTTACCAATGTCACCACGAGTCATGGTTAAACGAAATTCACGAGGACTAAAGCCGCGCTGGGAAAAACGTGTTGATAGGTTGTACAGGAATGCAGCAAGACGTTCTTCTGCATTCTTTTTAGAAAGAAGCAGAATCATTTCTTGGTCGCCTTTAATCTCGTTACTCATCAAACGCATGATTTGTTGGCGAAGCTTAGGCATTTTTCCTGATAGGTCATCAAGGATTTCGTATGGAATCTCACAAACCATAGAAGTTTCAAGCGCTTGAGCAAAACTTGGGTGTTGGTCACCTGTTATTGCGTCAAAACCTACAAGGTCACCAGCTAAGTGAAACGCAGTGATTTGCTCATCGCCTTGCTCTGTAATGGTGTAACTCTTTATCGTGCCAGAGCGGATAGCGTACAGAGATTTTAGCTCATCACCTGCTTTAAAAAGCTCTTGGCCTTTTTGGATTGGCTTTTTACGCTCGATGATTTGATCCAACTGATCCAGCTCAGACTCGTTTAGAGTGAACGGAATACAAAGTTGGCTAATGCTACAATCTTGGCAATGAATCGCGCAACCACCTGATTGGATACGCTTTGTTGCAGGTTTTTCAGAAATCATAACAACCTTTCACTATTTGATATACATCAATATTTTATCACCGCTTACTTCTAAAGGGTAGCAAAAAAATTATTGAAAACGACTTTCATACTATATGAAACCGAGCATTCGCATAGCTCCGGCGGCAGTATACACGCCATAAGTTATTAAGATTAACGCTGAGATGTTTCTAAATATTAACGACTTTTGCAACTTCTGAAAGTGGCTCGCTCCGTATCCGATCGCGAGCATCGATGGAAGAGTACCAAGACCAAATGCCAGCATGATCATCCCTCCACTTAATGCGCTTCCTGACACTGCTGACCAAGTGAGAGCCGAGTACACTAAGCCGCACGGTAACCATCCCCAGATAAACCCAAACGGGAGGGCATGTAAAGGGTGTTTGAGTGGGAGTAGGCTCCTACCGGCAGGTGAAATCAATTTCCAAAGGGACTGCCCAAGTTTTTCAATAATCAGCAGGCCTTGCCACCATTTAGCAATATATAAAGCAACCAAAATCATGAATATAGCCGCAATAAAGCGGAGCCACGCTAATGATTGGGTTAATCCACTCAGTTCAGACAAGCCAGAAATAGCCCCACCAACCATTGCTCCAACACAACCGTAGCTAGCGAGGCGTCCAATATTGTAGAAGAGAGGGATAACAGGTGAAGGCTTAGTGTTTTTTGTGCCCATAGAGAGTAGTGACGCGATACCACCACACATCCCCATACAATGACCAGCCCCGACCAAGCCAATCATAAAAGCACCGATAAAATCTGGACTCATAGAGTAACGTTACGGTTTTTTGTTATTTGGTTTTTCATCTTCATCGAGAAGAATGTTGTGGCCTTGTCGCTCTAGATCTTCAAACTGATCACTGCGAACGGCCCATAGGAAAATAGCAACCGCCACACAGACCAAAACAATGGCGATAGGGATTAAAATGTAAAGACTTTCCATGTTAGCTCTCTTACTTTACTTCTCTTTAAGCAGTCGCAATGAGTTGGATACTACAATGATAGAACTCGCAGACATACCAACAACGGCAACATAAGGTGCGACAAGACCTGCAACTGCCAATGGCAAAATTAGCAGGTTGTAACCTAAAGACCAAGCCAAGTTTTCTCGGATTATCTTTCTTGTACGTATCGCAAGTAATCTTGCTTCTAATAGCTTCTCTAAATTATCGCCTAGAAGGGTCATATCTGCAGAAGCTTTGGCGACATCCGTACCACCACCCATCGCAACGGATAGGTGTGCACCTGCAAGAGTAGGTGCATCGTTAATGCCATCACCGACCATCATAGTGATGTCGTTTTTATCTAGTCCTTGAAGATACGCGAGTTTGTCTTCTGGTTTTGCTGAGGCGATCACATGGTCAATACCCATTTCGTTAGCAACTGGTTGAGCGTTTTGCAAAGAATCACCTGTCAATAGCGTTGTCTTGATACGTGCATCCGCAAAACGCTGGATGAATGCTTTGCTCTCTTTACGAATCGGGTCACGGTAATAGAAGGTCGCAACGTGTTTTTCGTCGACGGAGAGATAGACGGCGTTGCTTTCATCTCGGTTCTCACCAACCACAAAAGTAGCACTGCCGATCTTTACTGTCTTATTGTTCCAATTACCTTGAATGCCAGAACCAATGATGTTTTGAACATTACTTACAGTAACGTCTTCTTGACCAAACCCTGAGAATGCCCGAGCAATAGGATGGTTTGCGTGCGCTTCAAGTGCCGATGCGATCGCAAGTGCTTCACCTTCGTTAAAGCTAGCGAAGGTTTGAGTTTGATTAATTTCGATGTCGCCTTTGGTCAGCGTACCTGTCTTATCTACGACAAGATGATTAATCTTACACAACGTTTCGAAAACATGGCCTTTACGTAGCAAAATACCAAAATTACCCATTCGAGAGGTTGCACAAGTTAGTGCGGTTGGCGTTGCTAAGGATAGGGCGCATGGACAAGTCGCTACCAAAACAGACAGCATAATCCAGAACGCATCATCAGGTTTGGTTTGGTGCCAGTAAAGCCACGTGCCAGCTGAAATGATTAGAATCGCGCCGACAAAATAACGTGCTACTACGTCGGCAATTTCGGCGATTTTAGGCTTAGAATGCTGAGCTTCATCTTGAAGACGAACGATATTAGAAATCATCGAATCTGCTTTTGAATTCGTCACTTCGAGATCGAAAGACTCCTCGCCATTCAATGTGCCCGCATAAACGGCATCTCCCGCCTTCTTAACTACATGAACAGACTCTCCGGTCAGCATAGACTCGTCGATATGGATACGACCAGAAATCACTTTGCCATCGGCAGGAATATGTTCGCCAGGAAGAACGCGAATGCGATCGCCGACCTTTAGTGTTTTAACTGGGATTTGTTCACCGTCTAACGTGGTGGCAATCGCAGGGATGAGTTTAAGAAGGTTACCGCTAGCAGCCGCGGCTTTGCGACGAGCACGCATTTCTAAGAATCGACCAACCAACAAGAAAAAAGTAAACATCGAGATGGATTCAAAGAATACTTCACCTTGCTCTGTCACCGTTGCGACTAAACTTGCCACATAAGCAAAGATTAATGCGATGGACACAGGAACGTCCATACCAAGCGTTCGTCCTCTAATACTTCGCCATGCATTGAGGTAAAAGGGAAGCGCAGAATAGAGCAGTACAGGAGTTGCGAAGATTAAGCTTACCCATCGGAAGTAGTTTTTAAACTCCGGCTCTAAATCGCCAAAAACTTCCAGATACAACGCCACTGCTAACATCATTACTTGCATGGTTGCAAGGCCTGCAATGCCTAAGCGATACAGGTATTGCTTCATTGTGTGGTGATATGCGGCTTCTTGTTTATCCGCTTCAAAAGGTGCAGCCTTATAACCGAGTTTGTGAATCACAGAGAGCAATTCGCTGAGACGAACTTGTGTTTTATCCCACGCAAGTAAAGCTCGGTTCGTGGTGGTATTTACACGGATAGACACTAAGCCTTTTACGCCCGAGACTTGCTTTTCGATTAGCCAAGCGCAAGCTGCGCAAGAAACGCCATCCAAGGAAAGCGTGACTTCAGAGGTGTTCTCATTATTACGAACAAACTCCGATTGCACTTCTTCATTATCATAATGAATCAGCGCTTGGAGCTGTTCCGGAACTAAATCTGCTTTTTCAGCTGGTGCAGTGCGGTATTGGTAGTAGGAGACGAGCCCACTCTCGACAATGGTCTGTGCCACAGTTTCACAACCCGGGCAACACATGTCGCGAATTTCACCCAATATTTCTACTTTGAAATCCGTGTTGGCTGGTACATCTTCACCGCAGTGATAACAGGATTTACACATAGACTTACTTCATTAATATTGTTGGTTGTGCAGGGAATTCAACTCGACCTTGAATCATCCATTCTTTGTTGTGTGGTTCAAGTTCAACAAACCAAGGACCTTGAATAGAGTCTTCTTGCGTCAAACGATAGTTGCCTTTCGCATCGGCAGTGAGAAGCTTAGTAAAATCACGGTCTGGCAACGTGCGGTGTGTAAACGTCGCGGTTAGCGCAGGGAAGTGCGGCAGTTCCCCTTTGTTAAAAGAGATAACTACCGTGTTATCATCTGATGAAACGGTAGCGTTAAGACCAAGGTCTCGAGCGACATTCATTTTACTGATGTCGATGTTGATACCTTTGCCTTTTTTATAGTAATCCTCAGCGACCAAAGATACCGAGTTGTTGGCGAATACGACCACAGTAACGATTGTCCAAATCACCACAGTTAGAGGTAGGATGATCAGGAACCACGGCCAAAATTGTTTATACCAAGGCTTTACCATAAAAAAGTTCTCAACAGCTAAATGAAAAAATGTAAGGCTTTAAATTTAAAGGAAAGACAGCCCCTATGAAAGGGGCTGTTATTGAAATGTTACTTATTGTCAGAGTTGCTTAAACTCCAGACGTATGCCGCGACAAGTTGAACTTTGTCTTCGCCTAGAATGTCCTTCCAAGCTGGCATCACACCAGAGCGACCGTTCATAACTGTTTCTGTTACTGCAGCGCGTGAATCGCCGAATAACCAGTCTTGGTCAGTTAGGTCAGGTGCACCTACAGCAGGGTTACCTTTACCATCTGTGCCGTGACAAGCTGCACACACTACAAAGCGAGCTTTACCAGCTTCCGCTTCACGTGCGTTCACTTTACGACCAGATAGGCTTAGCGTGTAGCTTACTACTTCTTGAACACCTTGTTCGCCAAGTGCATCTTTCCACGCAGGCATCTGCCCGATACGGCCTTGCATGATAGTAGTAACAATAGCTGCTGGCTCGCCACCGTATAACCACGCGTCGTCAGTTAGGTTAGGGAAGCCTTTCTGACCGCGAGCATCAGAACCGTGACATTGCGAACAGTTCTGTAGGAACAAACGTTGACCAACTTTAATCGCTTCAGGATCTTGCGCAATCTCAGGGATAGGGCGTAGACCTTCTGCATTATGAGCAAGTGCACGGAACGCTTCTCCGAAGTAAGCATCTGCATCATCAAGCTCTTTAGCATATTGGTTAAGCTGCTTGTTTTCTTGTGCTCGTGCGATGGCTTCTTTAGATTCTTCCAACGTACGTACGGTTTGATCTGAACTCTGCCAGTTGAGGACGCCTTTAAAGCTACCTAGACCTGGAAATAGAGTTAGATATACAGCTGCAAACACAAACGTGCTCACAAATAAGTATGTCCACCATTTTGGCAGAGGGTTGTTAAGCTCGCGAATACCATCGTACTCGTGGCCCATGTCTTCCCCTTCCTCGACGCCCATTTTATCTTTAGCGCACCAAGTCAAGAGGATCGCACAGCCTACCAGCGTACCGACAGTAATCACGATAATCCAGAGACTCCAGAATGTAGTCATTACTTCTTCACTCCTTGGTTATTTGGGGTCGTTTTTTGCTCTTCGTCTGCAAACACCAAGTTAGCATCTTCCTCGAAACGTGCTTTACGTTTCTTACCAAATGCCCACCATACGATGCCAATGAAACTCGCGAAGAGTACTACGGTATAAATACTATGAATTGTACCGAAATCCATGTAACCCCCTTACTTCATTGCATGACCAAGAGACTGAAGGTAAGCGATGATTGCATCCATCTCTGTTTTACCTTCTACATCTTTAGCCGCATTCGCGATTTGTTCATCCGTGTACGGAACACCGAACTGGTTGCGGAATACTTCTAGTTTCTTCTGCGTCAGTTTGCCGTCTAGTACGTTCTCTTCTAGCCAAGGGAAACCAGGCATGTTTGATTCAGGTACTAGTTCACGAGGATCAATAAGGTGAACACGATGCCACTCATCAGAGTAACGTCCGCCTACACGAGCCAAATCTGGACCAGTACGCTTAGAACCCCATAAGAATGGGTGTTCCCAAACACTTTCACCGGCTACAGAGTAGTGACCGTAGCGCTCTGTTTCAGAGCGGAACGGACGAATCATCTGACTGTGACAAACGTTACAACCTTCACGGATGTAGATATCACGACCTTCCATTTCCAGAGGAGTGTAAGCGCGTAGGTTTTCTACAGGCTCCGTCGTTTGCTTCTGGAAAATTAGAGGAGTGATTTCTACGAGCGCACCCCAACTAATTGCAAAGACGATGAAAATTGCCAACAAACCGACATTACGTTCTAGGATTTCGTGGCGATTATTCGAATTATTACTCATTCTTTAATCTCCTTATGCCGGTTGAGGGATAGCTTTTAGGCTTTCTTTAGGCGCCGTTACTGTTTTGTACGTGTTGTATGCCATTAAGAACATACCGAATAGGAAGATGAAACCACCTAAGAAACGTACGAAGTAGAACGGGTAAGATGCTTCTACAGATTCTACAAAGCTGTAAGTCAGTGTGCCGTCAGAGTTAACTGCACGCCACATTAGGCCTTGCATCACACCAGAAATCCACATTGCTACGATGTAAAGAACTGTACCGATAGTTGCCAACCAGAAGTGAACATTGATTAGGCTAACAGAGTACATGCGCTCTTGACCAAATAGACGAGGAACAAGGTGATATACAGAACCAATGGAAACCATAGCAACCCAACCTAGAGCACCGGAGTGAACGTGACCAATGGTCCAGTCGGTGTAGTGCGATAGTGCGTTTACAGTCTTGATAGACATCATTGGACCTTCAAAGGTAGACATACCGTAGAAAGACAACGAAACGATTAGGAAACGTAGGATAGGGTCATAGCGAAGCTTATGCCATGCGCCAGACAGCGTCATGATACCGTTGATCATACCACCCCAAGATGGAGCAAATAGAACCAAAGACATCACCATACCTAGAGACTGAGTCCAGTCAGGTAGTGCTGTGTAATGCAGGTGGTGAGGACCAGCCCAAATGTACAGAGAGATCAGTGCCCAGAAGTGAACAATAGATAAACGGTAAGAGTAAACAGGACGTTCAGCTTGTTTAGGGACGAAGTAGTACATCATACCAAGGAAACCAGCGGTTAGTAGGAAACCTACCGCATTGTGTCCATACCACCATTGAACCATCGCATCCACGGCACCGGAGTAAATCGAGTAAGATTTACCAAGCGATACTGGAATTGCCATACTGTTCACGATGTGAAGTACTGCTACTGTGAGGATAAAGGCACCGAAGAACCAGTTAGCCACATAGATGTGAGACGTATTACGTTTGACCAATGTTCCAAAGAACACGACCGCGTAAGATACCCATACAATCGCGATTGCAATATCAATAGGCCATTCTAACTCAGCGTACTCCTTACCTGAGGTAAAACCTAAAGGTAGGGTGATTGCTGCGGCTAGGATAATTGCTTGCCATCCCCAAAAGGTGAAGGCAACGAGTGGGCCACCAAAAAGACGTGTTTGACAGGTGCGCTGAACAACATAATAAGATGTTGCGAACAGAGCACTGGTACCAAACGCAAAAATTACCGCATTAGTATGCAGTGGACGTAAACGACTGTACGTCAACCACGGCGTATCAAAGTTTAGCTGTGGCCAAACTAATTGAGCGGCAATCAAAACACCAACAGCCATACCAACTATGCCCCATAAAATGGTCACAAGGGTAAATTGGCGAACGACTGTATAGTTGTAGTTTTGTTCAAGCTGCTTTACTTGGCTCATTTGCATGCTTCCAATTTCTAATTAACTACACTTTACTTCCAACACGACTTGCGTCGTAACACCACCCAAGTAAACTCTAGAATTTAAGTGTTATCATCACTTTATTTCCATTGCTGACTTTAATAAAAAGTGGCATTTTCAGCGAGTCACTATACTTGAATTAACAATTCAATGACAGAGTAGTAACCTTACTAGGCCTCTGGAAATCATTTTTTATTTAAAAAGTTTGAAGTTTGTAACAAGGATATTAGGAATTATGGCTGCACAAAAGTTAACAAAGGCAAGACTTGCACAAATCTTAATCATGCTCAGTCTTTTAATTGGTGCATTTTTCTGGAGAACCTTTACTTATGAGACGAGTAGCGTTGTGGATTGTTCACAAAAACAACGATGTGATGTAACAATCGGAACAGAAAAAATCACGATAAACAAGGGTTCTGATGGCTTTTCGATCGAAAGCACAGAAAATGGCAGTATAAAAATTGATCTAAATCAATCTGGTGAGTTTATAGATCTGTCGGATAAATATCGCCAGAGTAATTGGAGTGATATTTCTGAGACTCGAGTAATTAATTTCAAAATAAGCGAAAACATTGTCCAAGTTCATTTATAAATCAGATCTGACGCGAGATAATGACGCTTCTTTATACAATTATTACTTTATTGTCTAGCGCTATATTGTCGTAATGGTATAACGGTTAAAGATCACACAATAATTAAACTCGTATGCAGTGCCAATCATTATTTACTCATATTACAGACGAATATTTAGCGATTAAGAAATTTCGCACGGAACTCTTTGAAGAGAACCTCTCTCACCTCATCTGCTATTACACTGAGGAGTATGACTTCCGTGCTATTCAATCAGCGTTTCGAGAGCTGTTTCCTAAACAGTCCCTCCACGGTGCGAGCTCGTGTCAGGCAATTATGACTAACCAAGGTTACCATCGTGGACCAGTCATCGCCGTTCTGGCTATCTATGATTCGGGGCCACATTCCTATGGTACTGGAATTTCGAAATGTGGTGATTCTGTCGATACTTATGTGGATGAAGCGCTGAACATGGCCTTATCTCATGCTAACCGGCTCGGCGAGGTACCCAACCTTATTCTTTTACATGCCACGCCAGGAAATGAAGAGGCTGTAATTGAAGCGATCGATCAGCGGTTTGGTACTTTGGTTCCCATTATTGGCGGCTCTTCTGCCGACAATAACATAGAAGGGAACTGGTCTATTATAACCACGCAAGGAAGTGAAAAAGCTGGCATTAGCTTAACACTATTTTATTCATCTCAACCTGTCGATATTGCGTTTAGTGCAGGGCATTCCCCAACGGATATTACGGGAACTGCAACGAAAACCCATAACCGATGTTTATTAGAAATTGACGGTGAGCCAGCACTAGATGTTTATCGAAGATGGACAAACCACCAAAATAATCAACCAGATAACGAACAATTTCTGTTTACTAATGCCAGTGCTTACCCGTTAGGTCGTGTTGCCGGGTACTTATATGAAAGGCCTTATTACAAGCTGTCCCATCCCATTCGCGAGACCTCACACGGTGGCATCGAGTTGTTCACAACTATCGAAGAAGGCGAGCAATTAACGCTAATGAAAGGGAGTAGGGAGCATCTAATTGCAAGAGCTGCAAGGGTTGTTAATGCCGCTTTTAATCAAAAATTAGAAGAGTCTCGAAAAATAGGTGTGATCAATATCTTTTGTGCTGGTCCTATGTTGCACTTAAAGCAAGATATAAACAGTGTTTGCGAACAAATTAACCAAGAATTAGAACACCTGCCTTTTATTTGCCCATTCACATTTGGTGAGCAAGGAAGATTCATTGGTGGTGAAAATGGACATGGAAACTTGATGATATCATCAGCGATTTTCCATAAACCTTATGAAAAATAAATATTTAGAGATATATCAACAAGAAGCGTTGCAAGAAGCGTTAGTCGAACTTAAAGAAGCAAGGCAACGAGAAAAACTTCTGGCAGATGAAAACAAAGCCATTCTATCTGCTATCTCTGCAATGAGTGAGGCTCGAAATCGACACGAGATATTTTCCGGCCTTAACAACGTACTTAAAAAGTACATCAATTTTGATGACTTCATCGTGATCACTCGAGACCATACTAGAGACGCATTTAAAACCTTAATCTCTACAAATAGTGTGTTCGATAACTTAGATTGGTTACAGGGTAGCGTTTCCGAGCGAGCTTTAAACGGTGAGTGTATTTTACTGTTTGAGCCGCTAAGGTTACGTGAGTTTGAAAACCTTAACAGCTTCATACAAAGCCATGTTAATTCAGTTGTCTTAACTGGGATTAGAACCGAGGTAACCCAAAATATCATCTTATTGATCGGTGCTCAAAAAGGGCATTTTAGCATCGAGAACAAAGAGACATTAAGACGCTTTAGCCCCTTAATTGAACGCGCTGTTATAGATATTGAAACCAAAGAGAAGTTACAACGTATCGTTGACGTGCGTACATCTCAACTCGCCAGAGCAAGAGAAGAAGCGGAAAAGGCAAACCAATCGAAATCTGAATTTCTTGCCATGATGAGTCATGAGATTCGAACGCCGTTAAACTCGGTATTGGGAATGTTAGATATACTGCGCCAATCCATGCTTACCGATGACCAGTCCGAAGTCCTTGATCAAATGGAATGCTCGGCAGAACTCCTATTAGCGATCATCAGTGACATCCTTGATTTATCTAAGATAGAGTCGGGCAGCTTTCAATTAAATGAACAGTGGGTTGATTTGAGTGACGCTGTAACATTTGTTATTTCCCAACAAAAACAAGTAGCTACCAGTAAAAATTTGAACTTTAATTTAAGCTTCGGATTAGAAAAAAGTAAACAATATTGGATAGATTCCACCAGGCTTTCTCAGGTGTTGTTCAACCTGATCGGGAATGCCATAAAGTTCACTGACTTTGGTGAAGTTAATGTTACGGTCGAAGAACAAAATAACGAACTTAAAGTTTCAGTTATGGATTCCGGTATAGGTATTCCAAAGGCAAAATTGAATCACTTATTTACTGCATTTCATCAAGGTGATGGATCAATCACGCGTCGTTTTGGTGGTACAGGTTTGGGGCTTGCAATTACCAAACATTTAGTGGAAATGATGCGTGGTTCGATTTCCGTGAGCAGTAAAGAAAATGTCGGGTCTCATTTCTCTATAAGGATTCCAGTTCTCACACGTAGTAACCAAGAGCGCCCAGTAAAGATTGAAGCGAACAGACCATCGAAGGCTCTGAATATACTTATTGTCGAAGATACCGAATCAAATCAGTTGGTGATCAAACTGATTCTAAATAAGTTGGGACATAATGTTTGTATAGCAAACAACGGATCTGAGGCCATCAAATTCTTGGAGCAAAATAGCCAAGAACTCGACATGGTACTCATGGATGTTTCAATGCCGGTAATGGATGGCATAACAGCGACAAGACTTATCAGGAAAAAAAAGATTTCAATTCCCATTATTGCTCTGACTGCCCATGCGTTGGAGAGTGATAAGAGCATGTGTTTGAAGGCCGGAATGGATGGCTTCATTTCAAAGCCAGTTCGCAGGCAAGACATTTATGAAGTGATTCAGTCACTAGTAGAAACTGCATAGCTCCTTAATATAGATCTTAACAATCGCAAGATTATTAAGATCTATATTAAGTATTTTATGGTAAATCACCATTATGTTTAATGAACCTAACAAACGATGTCTGAATTTGAAATCTGAAAGGGATAGGAGACCAATGTAGAGAAGATTTGGCGTACGCCTATATTATATTTAACATAATATACATAATGCGCACTGGGGCAGGGTTTGTTAACAAAGGCTAACTATTTGATTAAGCGTTTCATAAGTGTCTGATAACCAAGCTGTAATTTTTAATTTTGTGAGTTTCCATAACTCAAGTTACTTGTACTATTCCTAACGATTGTTTTGTGCAATCTACAAAAAAACGCCGAAATCCCCGACCGCAACATTATGAAGCGTTCTGTATCGGCAAAAACAACAAGAAAATTAATTTTAGTCAGTTATCCAATATGCGAGCGTTGTCATGTTTCACGAGTCATTCCGCACACTCTTTTGGCGAGAGTTTAAATCTATTAAGCAAGGCGCTGAATATTTTCACGTGTCTAAACCGACGATTACCCGTTGGCTTGATGGCACGGTTCCAATCAATCCAATGGCAGAAAAACTCATGCTGATTAAGTCGCTTGGTTACTTGCCTAATGATTTACGTTGGTCTGGTTTTCGTGTTTGCGAGAAACGCGCCATCATCATCACGCCGTCTGGTCGTGAGTTCAGTCCGAAAGAATTGGAAAGCTTTGTGTTCTGGCGGGACGAGCATCGTCAGTTTGTTGAGAAATTTGGGCATATAGACCAACCAAAGGCCTACCCAGCAAAAGAAAACGTCTTACCGTTTCGTGGTGGTCATAGACTTAAAGCCGCTGGCTGGGTGCCAAGTAAAGATAAGAAAAAGCAAATAAAAAGCCGAACTTAAGTTCGGCTCTCAATGCTATTGTGAGTTTAATACGTTTCTAAACTGGTTGATTTTCAAATGAATACTTGGGTCTTCCAGTACTATATTGAACGTAGATATTAGCTCTTCTTGAGTCATGCATGTAAAGCTACGGTTATTACTTTTTATGTAAACGGGATAACCATTTACACACTGTTGCATCGAAAATAAAGGTACGCTTAAATTTCCGTCGAGTTTAATTCTTACCAGCTTATAGCCAGTTTTCTTTCGGTTTTTAAAGCGCTGGTTATAATCGAGACCCGCTATTATCGCCCTTGCGGTGTTATCTATTAGAGTTTCTTCATCAGATTTCTCAAATTCATCCGCGTAATCAAAGTTGATTTCTAGACCTAGAAACTCTTTCAGGTTCGATTCAATAGCATGCATAACGCTGCGTACCTCGTCGCGATATACCAGAACCTGCTCAGCCGCTTCTTTGCCTTTCTCAAGGCTACCTCTAAAATCAAAAGACATATTTATTACCTCAAGGTCGAGTTATTTCGCAAATAATTGGTAGATGGTCAATGAAGTGTCTAGTTTCATTATAATCATTTAATAGATTTCTATCTTGTACTATGTACGTTTTCGTCTCATCTAGATGCCAATATCCCTCATTTAAAAAGCTACCGGACATTAGAATTTGATCGTATGAATGCCAAACAGTGCCGAGGAACTGTTTGTATTTATGTGTTCCAGAAGGAAATGTGGATGAGCTATGTGTGTGAGTATATTTTTGCTCCGAGACGATAGTTCTCCAAAATGGATTGTAGAAATATTCCAGAGGATAAAGTCTTACAGCATCGTGGCAACGGCTAGCTTTCATGCATTCGTTGAGGCTTTTATCATAAGGGTTATCATTAAAATCACCCATAACGACAACGTACTCGTTATCCCTCATGTACCTTTGGGCATTATCATATACTAGATTAGCTGCGGCTATCCGCCTTGCCTCTCCATCCCCGTTAAGTCGACTAGCCCAGTGGCATAAGTATACAAAAATTGGTTTTTCATCATTAATGCTATCAATTCGTACTACTTGTGCACCTTTGACTGTGTTTGCAGTCATTACCCTTGATTGACTGCCTATATACTCAACACTGATTTTTTCTGTATTGTAGATGACTGCCATATCATAACGAGTGCGCCCAACTGAATGAGTCAAGCCCATTATAGAGAAGTTATCGGAATTGAGGCGGTTTCTAATTTCAGTAACATCAGTTGATGAAACTTCACAAAGCCCAAGAAAATCACATCCATAAGTGTACAGTAGGTCGTTGATATACTCACACAAGCGATTGTAATTTTCACCACTCGCATTTGACCTTGCTCTAGCGGCTGCTGGTGACAACGCAATATTCCACCACCCAAGCCTCAATGAATATAAAAACATGGCTGTAAGATTCTAAAAATAAAGTGAAATTTACCTTACTTTATACACTTAAGACAAACACTTTTAAAATAAAAAGCCGAACCCCATCGCTAAGGTTCGGCTTTCTGTAGGCTTCTTGATTTTGGTGGACGTCGATGAAAACGAATTGGAAGCCTGTCGAGGTCAATCGACCTGCCAAATGTATTGGCTCCCTGCCCGCTGTGTAAATCATCATTAGCTATCGTTTGAAGTTTGTCGTTGAACATCATCCTTATCATCACGGTTTTCATCTAAGGGAGTATCTTTACTCGTATCTTTATGATGTTCTGCAACCCACGACGCGAATTCTTCTGGCTTTTTCTCTAAACAACTAAGTAGGTAAAGGAGCAGAAAAATTGACCCTAGTGCAATAGCCGCAAGACTGACGTTTCCAAAAATTGGCAATAACACATTTACATTCTTTAAATGATATTTGGCTACAGAGCATTGCGTATAGGCCTTGCTATCTAACTTACACTCATGCTCAAGTATTTTTTCTATATCAATCTGTTCAATTCTTTCCGCTTCGTAAAGATTGAACTTTCCCTCCTTTTCCATAGGCATAAGAACCAAAGTAAGTTGCATAAAGGTTATTGCGCCTACAGTAAGAAAGAATACGCCAGCCTTACGCCAGCTTTCTGCGTGGGTTTTGTGATGAAATGACCACTCGCAAAAAATTCCTATCCACTTGTACGAGCTAACAAAAAAAGCTTTCATGATTTTAAATCCATTCAATTACATGGTGGATAAATTATCATGAAAGCAGTTGTTTATAATATGACTATTTTCGCACACTCTTGGTTTCCATCACCAAGACTCGTTCACGCATGTCTTGAAGTCCCGTTGTAAGCGCTTTATTGATACTTATCTGATACTTAAGATTCATCCCCATAAGCGCAAACATCACAAGCGATTCAGACGAAAAGCCCAGACCAGATAAGGCGTTAACTAGGGCTGCTTCCATCCAAGCCCCCTACACTTTTTGTCGGTTTCCAGCTGTCTGGCAGTGCTTCATAAACACCGATAACTGCCGGAATAGCCAAGCCAATCGCACCCCCAAGGTTTACACCCGTTTCGGTAATTTCGACACTGAATAAATGCCCGTAGCCTGTCGCTGCAGCGACGACCGAACCCAATAACGCCAAGCCTTTTAATGTTGAACGTTCAAACATGTTTGATTTCTCCCTAAATCAGTTTCACACCTTTAATCACGGTGTCTTTGCTGTAATGGCGCCCGACTTCCATGATGCTCATGGCGTGCAGGACTTCGACTAATAGCGGCATGTTGTTGACCAAATCAATGCGCTCATCGATGCCAACCCCAACACGACCCGCGACGAACTGCGCGTAATTGTGGGTTTTGTTCTCGCTTGGTGGCGCAAATCGGTGAATGATTTCGCTTAGCGTGAACAGTTCATGCCTTTGCTGGTAATTGCGCAGCAAGATAGCGCCCGCACGAAAGCCCCATTCAGGTGCTTTAAAGGTTTCGAATGCCTTATCTCGTGACGGTGTCACCTTGCCTTTCCATGCGTTGCCAGCAATACGAATGTTAAGCGGGTTATTGATGCGCACCCCGCGAACGCTTGATGTGGTTGTCATGGTAAAAGCTCCCATCCCTAGAATGACAAATACAACCAATAGCCACGGCATAGTTACACCGCCTGATAGTTGGCTGAATTGAAGTAGTTCAAATGTACGGGCGTTTTCGAGTAGTACGCCATCAAATGACCATGCGATTGACCGCCGACGGTATCGCCAACCACACGCACCGTTTTGTAGTCGGTTTTGGTGATGGTCGCGGCATTAATCGGCGTTTCGGTCGAGGTTTCTGTGATTTGGCAGTTACAGAAAATCAGATGTTTTTCCATACCAAACGGCATTGGAAAGCGCCCCACATCCATGTTTGTGCCACCTGTCAGTTCAGCTTTAGATAGGCGCCCTAGCGATTCAACACAGCGCATTGCTTCTTGTGCTGGCTCGCTTGGCGTTAAGTCAGGAACTGTGTTTTTCTGGTCTGGATTGAGGAACACACCCGCGCCAGTGAATGCGCAGCTTTTGCCGCCGTTGTTCATGTCTGACTCAACGAAAAACGCATAAATGCCCCCTGGTTTAAACTTCAAACCGTGTAACCATGTATGCACAAACTTGGCAGGTTCAGGACGTGCGGAAAAGGTTTTGCCGACGTAATCAACAAAGTCGCCGTTTTGGTCGAGTTCCACGACACCAAAGCGGTGATAAACCGTGTCGTCATGCATCTTGAGGTATGCGGAATAAGACAGGTCTTTACGCTGCGTTTCGCCGTTCTCATCGTTGTACAAGATTTCGTTTTCAACTGGCGCGGTAAACACGCTGAAATGAATCACCTTGGCGTCACCAAAGCCCATCAAGAAGAACGCCGCTTTTGCGGTTGGGTCGCGCTTCTCGACTTCACTGCCGATGGTGTTATAGAACGCACTGTGTGCATACGAGGAAGCCGCTTTAATTTCTACGCCCCAGCCCACTGGCGCAGGACGGCCAAGACTACGACCTAAGTGCATTTCACTGGCGCTTTGGTTGCTGTACGTGAACATGCCCGTTGTCCAGCGCGCATAGTGTGGCAAGTTCCAATTAATATCGACTTCACCCGCTGATAAATCAGGGTTTACCAGTAGGTTTTTTGGCAGTTCACCGCCCGCTTGAGACTTGGCAAAGTCGATACAATCAGCCAAGTATTCGATTTTGTTGCGTGGGCTGCCGTTTGGCAGGTTCTCGCGTACTTCACCCATGCTAAATCTCCATTAATGTGACTTTGTCGCCCGCTGCGCCTGTTAACGTCATAGCGGCTTTGCTGGCAATTTCGATACGTTCGCCCGCTTCCAATTCAAAGGCATCGACAAACACCGATTCCGTATTGGACTTGGCAGCCTTGATGGTGATGGCTTTGCGGTCGTTGTTCTGTGTGATGTTATGTGGAAACACGCTCACCGCTTCGGTGATTAACTCGCTGCTGGCTTCTTCGGCCACGCGCACCACTTGTGCCGCTGAAATACGAATCGCTGGCATAGAAGAAATCTTCATCGACGGCACGCCATCAAGTACCACGGCTGGTAATGATGCGATGTTGAGTGGTGGCAATTGGCTCACCGCAAGTTGCTGATTTGGGGCGATGGCCATCGCTGGCATGTCCTGAATCGTCACTTGCTGGTTTTCCGCAATCTGCATTGGTGGCAAGGTGTTAATCTCGACACTTGGCAGTGCTTGAATCACCACGCTTTGGCCTTCCACTGGCGGCGTGAACGTACCAAAACCAAACTGGATTTCGATTTCGTTATCGATGCGGCTAGAGATAAGCAAGCGCCCTAGCTGCTTTCCCTCACCAACGTTAAACACCGCCGATTGGCCGAGCGTCACACGCTCGCCACTGACTTCGCGATAAACGTCGATTTCACCTTGCGCCGCTTTTAAATACAGCCAGTTGCCGTCTGGCGTAAGCGGGATTTGTTGCCCCGCAATAAGATGTGTATTCATCGTTTCACCATTACAAAGCCAAGCATCAGCACCAACACAATGGCAACGGCCATCATCATTTTGCTGGTTTCTACTTGGCCGCCGTCCTTGTTGAACTTGGCAAGCTCCATCATTGATTCAAGATTCTTGGAGTTCTGCGCTGCTTGGCTTCCCGCCATGCCTGCCAACATGTTGAGGTTCTCACTGTTGGTTGAGGCGTAGGTTTTCAGCGAAGCCCCCGCGAAATCGGCCACTTCATCAATGGCGGTTTCTGCCATGTCGCGGTTCATGTCCATGGCTTCGAGAGAAACACGCTGGTTGCTGGCAATGACTTCCCCGCCTAACTGAAACGCTTCTTCCCCAAGCTCCAACGCCGCATCAATCGCGCCGTGGTCAGTCACGGTCATGTTGGCGTTTATGGTTGAGTTGTTGACACCAGACAGCGCAACGCCGAGGTTATCGCCCTCAATGGCATTTTGGCCGCTCGTGTTGGTGGTGTTACTGGTATTGGTCGATTTAGACTTGGAACGTCCCATCTAAAAGCCCTCCAAATCGAGGCGAATGAAATCGCCATCGTGTTTTTGTGTGACGCCAATGCGACGAACCAAACGCGCGACACCCTTAAACGCGGTATCTGCGACTAAGTTGGTCATGCCCGCTGCTTTGACGGTCTTGCATAGCTGCTTAATGCCCGAGGCTAAACCGTGCCCCGTGACTGCCCACAAGTAATAGCTGTCACCGTCACGTTCGCCCGCGATATACAAATCGCATTGGTCACTGGTTAAGCGATACAAAGACACGCGACCATCCTTGACCGCTTTGCAAAGTGCTTTGTATTCATTTGGAACAGCGCGAAACGCTGGCTTGAGTTTGCCAAGCGCTGGCGCTGAATGAGTCATGACTTGAATTACTTCTTTTTCCATAGCCACAGCCCCACAAGTACCGCCACCACAATGGCAATCAACGTGGTGCGGTCGATGCCGCTGCCCATGTTGATGTTACCCATTGAAAGGTTGCCGCTGGATTGGCCTGTTGCGTCACTGCTGGCTGACGCCCCCGCACTGATAGGCATTGAGCCGGAGTTTGTGAGTGGAAAACCCATCATAATTTGAAGCCTCGTTTATAGAGGATGTAACACACGAGAAGTAAGCCGAGCACCAAGCCGATGCGGTCGAAACCGCCCGTTACCTTGATGCCTGCCCATGCACCCACTGCGCCTGCAATTAGGTATGGAATAAACGGCATTACTTCGCTCCCTTCGCGGCAAAAAACACCACAAGTAACAGCACCAATAACAGCGCACCACCCATCGCGAGATAAGTCGGGTTTACCCCCGCAAATGCGGAGGTATTCACAGGCTCACCGGAGGGTTGCTGGTAGTCGTTATTGTGCTTGCGCTGTTCGTCTGGGTTACTGGACTCAACACGCTGCGCTTCGTTTTGCAACTTAATGCCGAGCCAGTCTTTACCAATGTCAGTCACGTCGGTCAGTAGTTCGCCGCCCGCTTCTAACACGCCATCCCAGACGCCGCCCCAAGTAGTATTTGGTTGCGCCATCACCATAACGCCCCCTTACTGCACTTTAGGCACAGACACTTGTTCGATGGCTTCAATCAGTACCGGAATACTGCCCGCAGCGGTCTTTTCCACTTCAAACGCCAGTTGCTTCATGGCTGCCGTTGGCAAACGTGCTTCACTGCCAAAGCCGCAGCGCGTGAAATCAATCGAGAAGAACCCCGCATTCTGCTCACGGCCAGCGGATGCTAAATCAAAGGCGTTATCCGCTTTGTTGACGTTGATTTCTTCACGTTCATCACGCAGAACACGCACACGTTCGATGCTGGCGTCTTTAAAGTGAACACGCTTTAGAGACAGCGCCGCGCTACGCTCGGCAAAGTCAAACGGCGTGCGACCGCTTGAGGCTGCATACCATGTTTGTGAGTAGATACGAGGCATGTAGATGCGTTGCGATTGAGCCGCTGTCGTATGAGCACGAGCGCGAATCATTGGCGCTGCTTGACCAGACTTGGCTTTTAGCTGGATGTACATAAACCAGATTTCGCCCTGTAGGGTGACTAGCTCACCTGTACGGATACCCAGTTTGGTGCGCATCGTCATATCTGAGAAGTTCAGAACGTAACGACCTGCTTGCACGTACTCTTTTTTGTGCTCTTGCAAGTCGATAAGGTCTTGCGCCGTCACATTAACGATTTCACGGCCATTCACTTTGATGGTGATGCGCTCAATGTCTGACGGGTCAGTAATGTCCGTGACCAATTCAATGTTTTGGTACGTAGGACCAGACACCAAACGCAATGTTGCTTGGTTGCCCCAGTTAACGCCTTCTACTGGGTCAAGTTCACGAGGACGAGGGTTAAAAGGTTGTTTTAGTGCTTCCATTAAAACCACCCCATATCACCATTGATTACACGGCGAGCTGGGTCTAGAAACCCAATGTTGTTAATCGCTGCAATCACAATAAGCGTGATAATAAGCGCTACAAGTAGGTTCTTGTGTTGTTGTTTCATACTGTTCCTTTCGGTTGTACACGGTTAAAAAGTGATTCCATGAAACAGCGAATTGATAAGGCTTGGAAGTTGGAGAAACCTATAGGTTAAGCGGTTAACCTATAGGTTGAATGAGCGTTGAAATTAGCCGTGAATCTTACCCGTCAGGCAGTTAAACGAGGACTTTTCGACGTTGCCGATACCATCACGAACCAATAAATATTCGGCAATGGGTTTGCCCATTACGGCTTTGTTGTGCTTGGCGGATTTCAGCCCTGCCAACGTATCGACACACAAGCCCTTTTTATCAGCAAGCCAGCGTGCGTCTGCCATCGAGTTAACCGCACCAATCCACCAAACGGGTGATTGCTCGGTGACGGTTTTCGGTACTTCCTGACCACGTTGGAAAATCGAATGCAGCACCAGACCATACTGACGACCACCACGCCACAGTTCGCCCGCCTTGCCTTTGAGTTTGCCGGACGTCTCCACACAACTGGCGAGTTCTTCAATCACCACATGCAATCGGTCAGCATCACCATTACCGACCGCCCACACCGCAGCACTGAAAAACTCCAATTCATCACCGCATGCCCCCTCACTGGGTACATACGCCAACTTAAACGACTTGCCACGCTTTCGAGCCAACACCAAAGCTTTGACGAACGCGACACGCGATGAGGTTTCAAGGCACATTTGCCCGCGATACTTCGCACCCGCATAATTTCGATATGGGTCAAAAAAAAACCGCTTGCGCGGCTTTCGGTACTAAACCCAAGTGCTTAACGGCGGAGGTTTTACCCCCGCCAGTACCCGCCACATAAATCACATGCTCTGCATCGTGTGACGGGTTCGAGTTCACCGGATTAGGGAATTTAAGCGGCGTCTTTTTGGTTTTGCTCACGCTGTTTTTTCTCCTCTATGGCTAACAGTTCCTTTTGGTGTGTCATGGTCTTTTTCGCGCTGTAGACCAAAGACAGCACAGCTAGACCTAACACGGCTTCTTCCATGTAATTACCGAACAGAGAAGTGACCGTGTCACCATGCTTTTCAAGCACTGGCAAGGCTGCATCAATCACTGCCGCTTTGCCTTTTTCATCGAATTCAAAGTCCACGCCCGAAATGATGCTGGTTGCTTGCTCGGCAATAGTAAACAGAACAGACAGCGCCCCTTCGAACATTTCACCCGCGGGCTTTTCATCGTTGGCCGCTTCGGTTGGCGCATCAATTACAGCCGCTGATTCGCTTTGCTCAAGACCACTAATGACCGCTGAAAAGTCGCCCCAATCGTCGGTTTCTGGTTGGTTTTCAAGTTCACCCTGCATTGGCTGGCTCTCCCTGTTCGGTTGGTTCGTCGGTTGCTTTCTTGGCTGGTATCAGTTGGCGTACTGCCCAGAGCAAAAGCGCGACAATAGCGAGTCCGGCCAATACCTTTTTAACCGGAAAAACACGCTGTTTAGCGGGCATTGGTGATTCGCTTTCTTGTACTTCAACCGTTACCACTTCATTTTTCTCTAAGCTAGGCGTATCAGTGCTTTCAACGGTTTCAACCACTGGCTCAACCGTTGGAATGTTACTCTCATTAGTGACGGCGTCACTCGATTCTGGCGTGCTCAGTTGTTCAACCGATTCAACCATGTTGGATTCAACAAACGAGTTAATGCTTTTGCTCATTGGACTGTTTCCGCAGCTTGGACACTTGTAATAAAGCAGCCCCAAATTACGCCCGTTTTTGGTTGGCTCACCTTCAGCAATTAACTTGCCTTCGCCGACACGGTGAACGGTGGCGTGGCTGCTACAAACTGGGCACGAAACGTGCCCACGAATTGGGTTTGGGTGTTTACTCATCGGCAACGGCCTCAACATCAGAAAGCTGCTCGATGTTCGCTTGAACACAGGCGCGGTACTTCTCACGCGCTTTGTTGTTCAGTGCCGTTAGCTGCTCAATTTGTTGAAACAAAGACGGCGATAAACCAAACGCTTCAAGCGAGATGTTTTGCGAGAAAATCATCTTACTGGCGCGCTTCATGATGTCGTTCATGTCCATTTTTTTAAACTGGCTCAGTTCCTGTTCAACACTGGCGTTAAGTTTGTCGGCTGCGTCCAAAGCTGCAATTGCTTGGTGACATTCATTAAGAGATAGCATTTTCATTTAGTTAGCCTCGGCTGGTAGTTCGTCGGTATCGGGTTTCTTCTGAATTTGTTTGTTTACTTCTTTCATCCAGACCAGCAAAAGACGCCAGAACACGCCTCCCTTGCTGCGTTTTACTTCCTTTTCCATCGCATCGGTGATTTTGTCGATGTTGCTCATTGCGGTTTCCTTTCCTAGTTTGCTGAAATCGTTTCGCAAGCAAGTACCCAAACGGGCTAATCAGTTAAGCGGCAATAATCAAAGTAAATGTCCATGTCATTGCTCTTTATGATGTTGAAATCAGGCTCAGGTGGCATTAGTTGATGTAACTGGCTTTTCCAGTTGGCTTGGCGTAGCTGGAATTGTTCAAACTGTTCGCCATAGAGGTGCTTTGCGCTGGCGCGGTAAAGTTCAATATCATCGCCCGCGACTTCTTTCGAACACTTCATTGACCAGCCACGCGCACCGTGTGCCCAGTAAAGGAACTCATCAGCTTTGCCTTGCGCGTCATCACCTTCGAAGACGATAGAAAATTGGTTTTGACTGCTGGCGAACGTGCCGCGCTGCTTGATTTCTTGGCGCAGTTCTCGCGCTTCGGTATCGAGGCGTTTGATCAGGTGGTTAAGTTTCACCACCGCACTGACTTTGCCCTGCTTTTTGTTGATGTCGATGGCTTTAATCGCTTCATCTTTCTTGATTTGTTTGCGCTTGATTTCGCGCTGCATTGGCTTGCGCCATTGTTCCAACATGTAGCCGCACTCTTTAATGATGCCCGTCATGTTGTCCACCTCGAACGAGGCTAAAACATCCCAATCCGGTGCGCGGCTACAGCGCGAAATGTTGTAACGGTTGCCTTTTATCAATCCTTGGTCGGCGTTGTCGCCCTTGGCCGCATAGCCAACCGCTTTAATTAGATAACCGGCGGCGGCTTCACTGAACTTGATTTTCTCTAGGTGCGCCATGCCATTACCCCAAAGCTGCTCGATACGTTTCGCCCAGCCAGCAAAGTGATGGTTTTCCACGCGCCAGTTCAAAAGAACATGCACATGCGGGTTTGGTTCGCCGTCTTCATTGGCTGGCGACTCGGCAACCCAGATGTAGTGGAAGTCAAAAGGCTTTTTCGTTGCACCGTGAATCTCTTCAACATGCTTGATGCCGTCGTCATCTTTCCAAGCGGCTTTTAATGGGCGTCCCAACCTACCCGACACTTTGATTTTGCTACCATCAAGCCCAAGCTGATTGGCATCGGTTGCCGCATATTCGAAACCGCGCTGGTACATCTTCTTTAAACCATCCAAGAAGCGGGAAACTTCCGCGCCAATCGTGGTCTGGATTGGGCAATATGGCAGACCTTCATCCGTCACAGCCTCACCGCCAAAGATGCGCTCGCGCTGTTTTGGGGAAAAAGTCAAAGTGAGAAATGTGCTGAATCCACCGTGACACGCTGCGACATATGCGCCCGCTTCAAAGATTTTCTTTACAGCGCGAGGCGTGAGTTTTTCCGTGAATCGCTCACCACTTTGCGGCGCTGGCGCGTCAGATGGGCTTGGGTGAAACTTCACTTGCATCTTGGTTTGTTTTGCCCAGCTTCTACGCATCAAATAAGCGCGACTTTTGCCAATTGGCTGCCATTCCAAGCGTTTGTTTTCGTTCAGAATCCAGCCTGTTTGCGATTCTGGGCGTGCTCGATATTCATCGGTCACGTTGTCGCCACAAAACGACTGCGTTTTGTGGCGCGGCGGCAAGCGTCGAGAACGGGTAATTAAGCGGTCTATCTGCTTTCGTTTTCCGTGTCCGACTTTTGCGCCCTTTGACGAGCCTAGTCTTTTCTGGACTTCGTCCAGCGCTTCGCGCCCAAGTTCTGCACTTTGTTGTGTGCGAATGAAGTGGATTTGCTCCAACGCTTTAAGCTTTTGCAACTCTGAATCGAGACACTGGGTATTTTTAGCACTAAAAAAACCGCTTTCGATAGCGGTAATGTTTTTCTCAGTGATGGTGACATCTTGAGCTAACGCCGTTATAAAGCCCACATCTTGTGGGCTTAGTTGATTGGTGAATGGGCGTGGTTCTTGCGCCTCATAAAGATGCTTCACTGTTAAGCCTCCACGGTGGAAGAATCCGCGCCCACTTGGGGCGCTTCATCTTGCTTGCGGATTCTTTTAGACTTGAGCACTATGCGCTCGGCAACAAGTGCATTATTGCGTTCTATTGCTTGAAAAAGGCGCATCTTTCCATATCTTGACGTCGTCAAATACGCAAAAGCCCCAAAGCTTGACGGGAATACTTCAACCCACTGGCGAGACTCAAGTTCTAGCTTTGCGGCCTTTAACTGGAAGGCTAAGTTGGTAGCTCGACACTCACCGATTAGAAACCTAAGTTTCCCATAGTAGCGAGCAATATTGATGATATCGCCCGAACGATAAGCGCATGACAAACCTTTGTAGTTATTCTTTACTGTTTCTTGCTCTGCTAGTTTCATGATGCTACCACCTCAACTTGAGTTAGTGGTTCACCATGATTTTGCGCGCCTAACGTTGCCATATGTTTCGCTACTTGGCGAAGGCGTGGAAGCGTATCGGTGTTTGCTTCAAAACACGCTACCAAAGTGCTGCCTTGGTAAAGCCATAATGATGCTTCGATGATTTCCAGTTCAAAACTGTCGAAGTAAATATGAATTCCGTTGCTTTGCGATGCAACAAGCTGGTTTTTGTTGCGGCGAGATTTCCAGATACTAATATTCATGCTACTACTCCCTGACGAAAACGTGCTGGAATGTAGGTTTGCTCTTTCTTTGGGAAATGCTCTGCAAACTTCTGGCGTAACTCTGCAACTTTACGCAAAGAATTAGCCGTTTTATTTGGGTCTGGGTTTTTGCACCCTGCCATATCTGGGCAAGGTAAGTGAATGGGGTTGGTAACGATACGTTCCATGTTCTAGCCTCCGCAAGCTGTTGATTTCCTGTCTCAAAAATAACGTTAAGGAAATCTTTTTGGCCGCGCAAGTCGCTTGCGTTAGTGAAAGACGCGATACTATCCACTAAAATTTAACAATACAGTGAAGGGATGCGGGAACATGACTAATTATACAAACGTGCTTTTAGACCAACTGAAAACCCAGTTAGAGCTTACCTCTGACTATCAGTTGGCTAAGTTTTTGGACGTTGGGTCTAGTAGAATTAGTAACTACCGCAATGGACGCAGTGTACTTGATTGGGAAATGGCGTTTAAAATTGCCGACTTATTAGAACTCGATGATCAAGATGTTGTGTACGGTTTACTTGATGAAAAGACCGTAAACCCTCGCCTAATCAATGCTTTACAGTCACGCGCACCAGTCTAACCCCCTATTAACCCTTTTATACATAATGCGCACTTAGCGTGTAAACCCAAAGCGATAATGTCCTAATATTTCCAAGTGAATCTGTCCTATGTTTGCTTGGAGGTATTTAGGATGTTAGTTACGATGAACGACCATGAGTTGCAACGTTTCTCCATTATCCAAGATGTATTAAACAATAAGTTAAAGCGCCGAGATGCCACTTCCATTCTTGGAATAAGCTATCGACACTTGTCTCGCATACTTAAAGCTTTTAAGGAACTTGGCGTTGAATCCCTAGCTCATGGCAACCGCGGTAAACCTTCGAGTAATCGCATCAGCGATGACACCAAGCTCCACGTACTCAAACTTATCTCAGAATACTATCTAGATTTTGGCCCAACGCTCGTACATGAAAAGCTTACAGAGGTTCACGGATTTAATATCTCCTTAGAAACGCTTCGCCAATGGATGATCTCTGATGCTCTTTGGGTTCCACATTCCAAGAGAAAACCTCGAATTTACCAACCCCGTTACCGACGTGACTGTTTAGGCGAACTCATTCAAATTGATGGCTCTCACCATGATTGGTTTGAAGGACCGTGACGACGTAACCTTGTGTTATTCAGTTCTATTTATTGCGACATTAAAAAAAGCGACTTGATATAGTCGCTTTAAACTTTTTTTGACACTGTCGCTTCTTTATATCATGAGCGTCATCTTCCCTGGAGCACTCATTCTAATTGATGATAATGCTTCCGCCGATATCTGGACGTTAGCAAACCAAAATGGTTTGTGCTTTTCTGCAAACACTGCACTTCTTGATAATCCATCATAGATTGCATATGCCCTAGCCTGCGCTAATGCTGCGCCATAGACACTACGCTCTAAGATGGGTTTGCTTTCAATGTCTTCAAGAACAGCAACTTTTATATGTTCTACATTCTTCGGCCAATGAAAGTTTTCTAAAAGTCTTTTAGTCACCAGCGCTTCCATATCGACAATGACTTTAGGCAAGAAAGCGGAATTTGGTCGGACATCTGCACAGGCATAATACTCATCTTTCCTGTTCGTTTTTCTATAGTTCAGCATGACTTCAATGAGTGCGTCTTCAAACGTATCTGTGAAGTGATTAATCAATACGATGCTACCTAAGCTACGAAGCGTTCCGATCAAAACACCACAATCGGAATCTTGAACATCTGCCGATTCCAATCGCATTTTGGTGACGTTGGCAGTCAAAACCAATTGTTGCCAAAACTTGGGAGTCAGGATTTTAGTATTACTATCTGACCATCTCATCATTGGGCGCGCCATTAAAACTGGGAATAGTTTGCGGCAATTTTCAATTCCAAGGCGACCAATCGCGACTCTTGCATCTGAACTAGTTTTAGCGGCACTTCCTCGCTCACGCAGTCTTGAGTTTTCAATCAGGTCTATAATCGTTGAGCTTAGCTGATGGCTATTGTTAGCCAAGTCTGTCAGTTTTGAAAAGCTTAGAGATGGAGAATAGGCAAACGATGCGAACAGCTCAAATGCGGGTATAATGCTCGATAATTTATCAATTGGAAGCGTTTCAAGCTTTTTCATTAACATTCGATCGGCGACTTTCGATACATCGCTGATGACTTTTTGCAGTGTTTTCTGCTTGTCTTCCACGATTTGGCGCTTTTCTTTTACTCGCTCTTGTTCGCACATGAGAAGTATTCTTTGGTTGCGCGTGATTCTGTCTTCTTCACTAAAGATCACGTCGTCACAATATCGCCCCTGTAAACTAAGGAGCTTATCCACTTGTGACTGATCCACTTGGTGATTCATACTAGCTAGCCACTTGGCATGTCTAAGTTCGACTTCTTTCGATACCTTGACTGCGATGTCCATTGCTTCTGGTGTATAGTTTTTCTGCGTGAGCAACAAACTGCTATTCCTAACGTTGTTTTTATTTTCCTGTTGGCAAGTTTATCTATAAAGACACAAGCAGTAAATGAAATGTGACATTAATTCCACTTATAAATATATCCAAGTTATCGAAATATTATTAGTGAATGCTAATCACTCGTTGTTATGTGAAGTCGTATGTATTTTTCCGCAAACTTATAACGATATCGTTTACCAATTTTTAAGTTTGATTTTGCAAATTTACATACGCTTTTATCACCACTTTCCTTTACTTTTTTAATCTTCGCAGTCTTACCTTTATGCTCCATCTCAATCATTAGGTCACAATAACCTTCATAGCTATCAAATCGTCTATTGGTCTTCTTTTGCAATTCTGTTTTAATTTTCTTTGCAATGGGGTTCGTTTCTGAATCATCGGCTTTCGCGGCTGATGCCCCAATTAAAAAACAGATTAAAGTGACAGTGTATCGCATGGAGCTTCCTTATGATTCATAAAAGAAAAACTCTAACTTACTGACTTAATAGATATAAAACGGGGCGCAATTAATGCGCCCCATTTAACAAGAATAAGTAACTGATAGTTTTCTTAAGCTCTTTTTTTTCCTTTGCCTGACTTAAAACCTTGATGAGGGAAGACGTTACGAATTCGCTGCTGCACTTTCTTCGGAACTTGTTTCGAAAAGGTCAAACGCATTCCTGTTCGCTGATTATAAACTTTCATCTCACCATCAAAAGGGTCATGCTCAGCAATGTCTTGCAAGTTGTGTTTAAAGGAAGGAGGAATATGACCTTTCACTTTTGTAATGTGCCCTTTCTCAAACGATATTTTTAAGACAGGTCTATCTACAGCGATAAGCCAAAAAATAACAACAGCAGCAATCAAGATTACATAAAGCATTTGATACTCCATTAACTAGACAATAGTTTATTTAAATCTTCTTTAATCGAGGTTACTTTTTGACTGGCCTTCTCACTGCGAGAAGCTTCTGAGAGTAAATATTCAATTGCGTCAGAGAGTGTACAACCTAACTCGTTCGCACGATTTGACAGTTTCTCCCAAACTCGATAGTCAAGATCAATCGATTTCTTTTTGGTATGAACTTGTTCAGCATTGAAATGGCGTTTACGCTTGGCACGAATTGCCTGTTTGAGTTTATTCTCTAACTCTTCAGACATATGATTTTCAATCCAAGCAAGCACTAAAGTTGGTTCATGTTCTAATTTTCGTAGTTCTGCAACGGCAGCATCCGCTTCACTGGTATCAATATACTTGGTGATCGACTCACCATCTTTCCATTTTTGGATCAGATATTTCCATTTCCAACCACACTCTAGATTTTCAAGTTGCTGATATTTCATCCTTTCGACCCTTAAAACACATCTGGTGACAGCGTAACCCAGATGTTGCTATACAGCAATTAAAACTCCATAAAGTATCGATGTTGATCACTCATTTGTCGAAGGTTTAATCATATGAATATTCAGTATTTTTATATTGCTCAAATTCTCGCTATGGAGTTATAGGACGTTTCGTTATAATGACCTCAACATTGAATTAAGACGATTATTAATGAACCAACTTGACTGGCAAGACGTAACTCCTTCATTTAAGCCATATGAAGCACTATTAGAAACCGCCCCATTTCTCCCTGCAAAGACGTTCACTGACCTACAACCTCGCTTGACGGCAACGTTGAGTCGATTTGCTCGGGTAAATGGCCTCACAAGAGTCCTACTCGTAAACTGCGCAGATAATGCAATTTACCGTGAATTCGTTAGAGAAGCTGTAATCGATATTGCGTCTTTGCCAGTGGTTTCAACAGAGTCTCTAGACGCAAAAGATCTATTTGATCGATATAGCGTCAATACTGAAGGTCAATCAACTTTCGAGAATGGCTTATTATCGAAGGCTCATGGTGGCTATCTAATCGTCCCTGCTAACCTCATTTTGGCAAACGCAGTAAGATGGCCGAGTGTGAAAGCTGCGATACAAGGGGAAGCTTTTGCTCCGATTAACTTAACCCCGAATCGTATTGCATCCTCTCCTTTTGTAGCTCAGCATTATGACGTTAAGTTGATCATCACAGGTGACCGAACTCAATTGGCAGAGATTGAGTTTGTAGATGACGATTTTTCTACGGGAATGACTATGTACACCGAAGTAGAAGAAGATATTCACATCTCTGAGCGTAGCCTCGCTCTTTATTTCGGCTTAGTGAATTGGATATGTAAAAAATATCAGCACCCTAGTTTGGACGATTCGGCATTTAGACGCTTAATGCTTGCCGGTATGCGTTATACGGAAGATCAACATTACCTACCTCTTGGTGTTCTTTGGCACAATCAATTGATTAGTTTAGCCAGTCAATATACTGAATGTGACACTATCAATTTTACATCGATTGATGCTGCCATTGATGACAAATACTATCGTGAGTCATATCTACCACAGCGCGCCGTTGACGACATTCTTGATGGACAAGTGATCATTGAAACTACCGGTGAACAAGTTGGGCAGATCAATGGCCTAACCGTTATTGATATGGCCGGACACCCTGTTTCTTACGGAGAGCCTGCTCGCATTTCTTGTGTGATTCATTTTGGTGATGGTGACATCTCCGACGTTGAACGAAAAGCGGAATTAGGCGGTAACTTGCACGCCAAAGGTATGATGATCATGCAAGCATTCTTGAGCTCGGCGTTAAACCTTGATGAGCCTCTGCCATATTCTGCATCTATTGTATTTGAGCAATCTTACAGTGAAGTTGATGGCGATAGCGCCTCATTAGCGGAATTGTGCTGTTTGGTGAGTGCCCTGTCTGAGTCTCCCGTTGACCAACAAATTGCGGTTACCGGCGCGGTTGACCAATTTGGCCGTGTCCAAGCCGTTGGCGGCTTAAATGAAAAAATCGAAGGTTTTTACCAAGTCTGTAAGCACCAAGGCTTTACCGGGGAGCAAGGGGTTATTTTACCTAAGTCAAACCTTAAACACCTTGCGCTACATAAAGATGTAATAGAAAGCATTAAAAATGGCGAGTTCCATATTTGGTCGGTTTCTACGGTAGATGAAGCTATCCCAATTCTGATGTCGAAGCCGTTCCGTGGTGAAGATGACAGCATCATTGGCAAGATCGCCGAACGTATTGAAAACTTTGAAAGACATGAGCATCCTTTAGGAATTGTGGAGCGCATCAAAAACTGGTTTGTCTAGTACTGATCGGAGTTGTTTAGCGTACACGTGTTCACTAAGATGCAGCTATCAAAAATTGGAGTAATTGATAATGCAAAACAAACGTGATTCTTATAACCGTGATGATCTTTTAGCCTCTAGCCAAGGAGAGCTGTTTGGTCCTGGTTATCCACAGCTTCCTGCGCCGAACATGCTAATGATGGATCGCATCAGTAAAATGTCTGAAACTGAAGGGGATTTCGGTAAGGGTTTGATCCTTGCAGAGTTGGACATTACTCCGGATCTTTGGTTCTTTGATTGCCACTTCCCTGGCGACCCGGTAATGCCAGGCTGTCTTGGTCTAGATGCAATGTGGCAACTGGTTGGTTTCTTCCTCGGTTGGGTTGGCGGCAAAGGTAAAGGTCGTGCTCTAGGTGTCGGCGAAGTTAAATTTACTGGCCAAATCCTACCAACAGCGAAAAAAGTAACGTACGAAATCCACATGAAACGCGTTGTTAACCGCAAGCTTGTAATGGGCTTAGCTGATGGTCGTGTATGTGTTGATGGTAAAGAGATCTACGTTGCGAAAGATTTGAAAGTTGGTTTATTCCAAGATACTTCTAGCTTTTAATCTCCTGCTTACAGATTATTCTTAAGGCTCCTTTTTGGCTGTCTCTTGATCACAAGTCTAGTGATCAAGAGACATTGCGAGTTCGTAGCCTTCAAGGATGGTCTGTAGTTTAAACCATCCTTCCCAAAGCACCTTTATTGAAGCTCTACCCGTCCTCTTGGTATCTTTCCAACCGCCTAA
>NZ_JAPHPY010000089.1:0-10935 GCF_026241575.1 Vibrio sp. Sgm 5 | reverse complement strand
CCGAATACATTAGCGCAAACCAACTCCGTTATTACTTAATTGTAGTTGCAATAACGGGGCGGACCATACATTTTTTAGAGATCTCTGTATGCTTGTTATGGCCACTTAATATTAGACAGAAACCTGTCTCAACTTGGCGTGGTGAATGTCAGGAAGTAGCACAGAATTATCGCCTTGAACAACTAAATTTCTACTACGTTCTGTACTTGATAGTGATAGAATCTCCGCATCAAAACTATCGAGCAACTCTATGTTTATCCATCATGTAAACGGCATCGACTGGCTGGTGATTACAGCTTTTGAAGAACTGAAACCTATATTCATCGAAGACGCTGGTGCGATCCCCTCTTGTTTCTCTATCGACAGTGAATTGAGCCTGATTGATCAAGCCAAACGCACTTATGGATATTTGCCTGCACTCAACGGTGTAATCACGGATACTGGCACGTTTGAAAGCCAAGATAACGAAGAAGATTTGAACCCACAGCTAGCATGCTTAGTCGAGGGACGCGGGCGAGTGTTTATCTATCACGGCGGGTTAGTCGCTTTTGTGGATGATGAGCAAACCTTTATTACCCGAATGAACTGAAAATTATTCCACGAGAAAGGCAATGCTGCGATGAACTAGCGAGCAGCATTGCTTGCAAGGAATAGGGCAAAAAAAGAGTCAGCTTGATAGTCTGACTCTTTTGTATGAAGCCGAGGGTATTGCGAGAAAAGTGGTAGGTAGTTGAATCGGTTGAATCCGCTTATTACTGAGGCTGGTGGCCAGTCTTCTTTGCAAACTCCTGCATCGCTTCGGCAAACGTTGTGGTCCCGCCTTTCGCTTGAACCTGTATCACCTTGTACCCCATCTTTTCCAACGCTTGGCGTTCTGCCAAGACCGCTTTGTCATCTTGCTGACTGCCCTTTGCAGGTTGATGAAGGTAACACCCTTCTAGTTGACCATCTTCGACCAGTTGGTGGTGTTTCAGTGCATTAATATCAAAATTCATGGTAATTCTTTAAATCAAAAATAGGGAGTTTCTGTGGCAGGTTACATGCGCTTTAAAGGCTTAACAACACTGTCCAAGCCTTCAATTTTAAGTGCGAGGCAGAGCTTTAGCAGTTCGCCTAGCTCCCCTTCCGGAAAACCTTTTTTATCGAACCAGAGTAGGTATTCTTCTGGAAGATCAATAAGAACACGCCCAGCGTATTTGCCAAACGGCATTTGCATTCGAGCGAGTTTAATAAGGTTTTCTTTTTCTAACATATACTACTGAGTCTGTTGGGATAAATCTTGGCTAAGAGTAACACCCAAGCGATCGACCCACCAGTTAATTGCATCTTTAGCATCGTCTAAAGAGTCAATCATAGTCGAGAAGTCTTTGTTTCCTGCTTGACGATCAATCACGGCGAACAAAGGCGCATCACTCTCAGAATCGCTCACCAGTAACTCCACCGTCGCGGAGCCTACATTGGTGTGCTCTCCTGTCGTGATTTTTGAGATGGTCGAGATCCCTAAACCAACTGGAAGAATGCTTGAGGTAACCGCAAGAAGAGGGTTAGGCGTTTCTACATTACTGACTGCAATGCTCAAGCGAAGTGTTTTTTCACCGGGTTGGTCGACAATCTTTTTGACCGGTGAGATGCGCGCTTTTAACTGCTCAACCATGTAAGTCGTCAATTCATTGATTTCTTCATCATCGAGCTCAGATTCTTGAACCACAACCATTACTCGGTCAATCACCACGCTATCGTATTCATCCATTTTCTCTTTCAATCGAGTAGCATCGCGCAAACCAACTCTGGCCCAAACAAGATCAACGCCACCCTCTGGTCCGGGACGAAAATCTTCATAACTGGTGAATTTCGTCGCACTGACGACAGGACCACCTGCACATCCACTCAAGATGAAACCCAGAGTTACAACAACCGTCGCCTTAAACAAGCGCTCAACCAATGACTTAAACATACCAACTTCTAAAACTTTGATTATACAGTTTATCATTCCATATAAATTTGGCTAGTATTTATTCACTTAATGGATGTTTTGTTGAATCAAGTATTGAGCTTCCCGCTGCACAATTTCATGTTAAAGTACGCCGCTTACTGGAAAGCATAACGAGAAAAATAATGAAGTCACCTTGCCGCGCAGCCTGTAAGAACAACGGCGGAATCTGTTCTGGCTGTCACCGAACCATGGAAGAAATCGTGCAGTGGAAAGATAAGTCTGATGCTCAACGAGACGCGATCATCGAGCAATTGGTTGGAAATGATTCAACCCACTCTTGCCCTGAATGTGGCACGAACGCGCACTGCGATATTGCTGCGGGGAAAGAGACGTGCTGGTGCTTTGATATTGAGACCAGAGATTTACCAAAGCCAGAAGCGGGACAGCTTTGTTTGTGTCGTAAATGTTTGGAGAAAAAGCCAGTCGCCTAGCCTATCGAATATAGGACATAACGGACTGGCTATCATTGAAATGAGGGTGAGTTCTGCGAACTATTTCTGCGCTAACGCTTGGGATTCGAACTTCACACCATCCCAGCCTGTCACCATAAAGTTACGAATGTTTTGATGGTCGTTGTTCTCTGGATGTGCCAATACGTCTTCACGGTAGAAGCGACCAAAACACGCCAACGTTGCCTCTTTGCTTAGGTTATTCAGTTGACCAAAAGCGAAGATCTTGCACGAGCCATTATTCTCACCGGCATTATTCTGCGTTTCACCATTCACAAAAGCCAATATAAGAGTCATAAATCATAAATATATTCAGAGCCTTATTTAACAACACATCAATCAATGCACTATTCCTCACTGTTGTAGTGAATGAATAGATATCTAATTTAGGTGCATTGAGCAACATTGTATCTGCTTAATAAGGAAATATCATGACCACCCCATTTAAGGCAATAGGCGTATTGGCATTATCTTCACTTGCCATCGCATGTTCATCTCAACCTGACGATTCTCTCTCTTCGTTTGCAGCCCAATGTAAAGCATCGGTAGCACCTATTGCTAGGGAGACATCCATCCAAGGTTTGACCTTTATGGGAACGTCTATCGCTGACGCACCGTTCGATACATCGGCAGCAGAAATCGTTCAATATGATGCGTGTACTGACAAGCTTTACGTTGTCAACGCTCAAGAAAAGCGTGTCGATGTGCTTTCTATGGATGACAACAGCGCACCAACGCAAACCGCATTCATTGATCTCAACAGTGCAGGTGAAGCGGCAGGCGTTGAAATTGGTGCGGCAAACAGCGTTGCTGTCTTTAATGGTTTAGTCGCTGTAGCGATTGAAAACAGCAATAAGCAGGCGAATGGCATTGTTGGCTTGTACCGCTCGGATGATTTGTCGCTGATCACCACCTTCCCTACCGGCGCACTGCCAGACATGGTTGGCTTCTCAAAAGATGGCAGATACATTGCGACAGCAAACGAAGGTGAGCCAAATGGTGACTACAGTGTCGATCCAGAAGGCAGCATCACATTAATCGACTTGAGCCAAGGCGTAAAACAAGCAGAAGTCACGCAGATTGGTTTCAATGAGTTTGATGGAGCACGTAAGTCTGAATTACCAGCTGATGTTCGAATCTCTGGTCCAAATGCCACGGTGGCGCAGGATCTAGAGCCGGAATACCTCACCTTTGCTGAAAACGGTAAAATCTACGTTGCACTGCAAGAAAATAATGCTTTGGCAATCGTAAACCCTGAGAGCAAATCGGTAGAGAAAATTGTCGGTCTGGGCGAGAAAACTTGGTCGGACTCAAAACTGGATGCTTCTAACAAAGACAAAATCATTGGCAACTTTAAGAGCTACCCTCAGTTGGTTGGTCTGTACATGCCAGATACCCTCGACAGCTACTCGGTAAACGGTAAAACGTACATACTCTCTGCCAACGAAGGTGACGGTCGTGAATATGGCTTCAAAACAACACAAGCTCTGTGTGACCAAGCAGGCTTTAAGTGGGATGAAGACGATTACCTCGGTAAAGATGAATATACTTCTGAGCAAGGCACCTGTTTAAGCCATGTTGACGAAGTGCGCGGTAAGAAGCTGAAAGTCTCAGCAGATCACCCGTTGGCAGAAGCGCTAAAAGACAACAAACAACTCGCGCGTCTAAAAGTGATTAAGCCTGAACAAACGCTTTCTGCGCAAGACAATGTTCAAGCCTTTGGCGCACGTTCATTCTCTATTTGGGATGAAAACGGTGAGTTGGTTTTCGATAGTGGTGACGATTTCGCAACCATCGCATTAATGAATGAAGGTAAGAACTTCAACAGCACCAACGATAGCAATGACAGTGGCGATGACCGCAGCGACGACAAAGGCATTGAGCCAGAGGCAATTGAAGTAGCACAAATCAATGGTCGTCATTACGCGTTCATCGGCTTGGAGCGTCAAGGCGGCATCATGATTTATGACATCACAGACCCGAAACAAGCGCAGTTCCTGCATTACGTAAACAGTCGTGATTACAGCCAACCAGTTTGTACTGAAGTGGAAGACGGCGAGTGTGCGAACGACACTTACAATCCAAAAGCAGGTGATTTGGCGCCAGAGTCAATCAACTACTTTGCTCGTAACGGACAACACTTTATCGCGGTTGGTAATGAAGTGTCAGGTACGACATCTGTGTTTCGAATTGAGCTTTAATACCCTCTCTTCAAGAGAACAAAATTAAAAGTAAAGCGCCCGAACTTCAGTCCGGGCGTTTTTGTTATTACGAGTGAGCATAACCACTCAACTCTATTCTTCAATCGCCAATGTGTCGCACTTCGAAGCACAGATAAAGTCGTTCTTATGAAGGCCTTTAATAGAATGGCTCCACCACGTGATGGTCACTTTGCCCCACTCCAGCAAGATTGATGGGTGATGGAATTCATCTTCTGCAAGCTCGGCAATCTTGTTGCTAAACGCCCACGCTTGTTTGAAGTTCTTAAACTTATAGACCTTCTCAAGTTGAGGAATCTCATCTCTCTCAATGATCTGCCAATCAGATAATTGCAGCAGCAAAGACTGTTGTTCCTCTTTACTAAGTGCAATGGCATCGATACTACAAGCTTCGCATTTTTGTTCATTCAACATGAGCAGGTTCCTTTGGTTCAAAAAGTGGTGGAAGCAATCCGGCTTCAATCGCTAGATCGGCTTGTTTCAATAAATTCAGTTGGCTAATTTGGAAAAGCTGGGACAAATCTTCAATCACGTAGTATTTCGGCTGCATGATGTCGATTCGATAAGGGGTTCTTAGCACAGTTTGCAGGTCAAACTCGTCTCTAATCGCGATGTCGCTTTCCAATGAATAGATGGTTTCTCCCGGAGATGAAAGGATGCCGCCACCGTAGATCTTGGTTTTGTTACCCTCTTGAACCAAACCGAACTCGACTGTAAACCAATATAAACGCGCAAGGTACCCTCGCTGCTTTGGTGTCGCGGCTTGTCCAAGCTGTCCGTAGTGCTCGGTAAAGGCGGCAAAATCAGGGTTGGTGAGCATGGCACAATGACCGAAGATCTCATGGAAAAAATCTGGCTCTTGTAAGTAATCAAACTCTTCTCGCGTTCTCAAAAACGTCGCGACTGGGAAGCGTTTATTTCCAAGCAAATTGAAGAAACGATCAAAGTCGATCAATGCAGGTACTGGCTCCACTTGCCAGCCCGTTGTTTCCATCAAAACACGATTGATTTCGGGCAGTTGTGGCACGCGGTCATGAGGCAAATCGAGTAGCTTGAGTCCATGCAGATAAGCGTTGCACGCACGGTCTTGAATCACGCTCATTTGTCTTGTTACCAAGTCGCGCCAAATGGCATCCTCTTCATGGCTCCATTCTACCCTTCCATCCTGATCGACGGGTTTTGAATGATACTGAGTCATTGCACATCTCCGTTAACAAATCCTTTACATTAAGCCTATCTACACTCTTTTGTCCTTCCAATCCCCTGACCATTTTCCACTCAAAATTCAGGTGTAACATTTTCTTTACATTAACACCTAACACATTGATATACATAAGGAGCCAGTTTCTCCAACGAGTTTGACTTTATTTCTGGTTCACCTCAGACTGAAAACGTTAAAACTTTGTTATAGAGGGGGCTATGCGCGAGAGCAACAAAGTCTGGCAGCCGACGGAAGATCGAATCGAGCAAGCCAATATCACGCAGTTTATCGAGCACATTAATCGGCAGGGGTTCGAGCTCAAAAACTACTCTGATTTGCACCAATGGTCTTTGGAGCATAACGAGCATTTCTGGAAAGAGGTTTGGCAATTTTGCGACCTAATTGGCACGCAAGGCGATACCGTAAAAGCACAAGGTGAAAGCCGTTGGCAATCACCAATGCAAAATCGAGATGCCGTGTGGTTCCCTCAAGCTCAAGTTAACTACGCAGAGAACCTGCTTAGTTTGGCAGAGCAACAAGCCGATGAGCTGGCGATTTGGTTTGAAAACGAACGCGGCGACAAACAGACCTACACATGGAAACAGCTGTGTGATGAGGTCTCGAGCGTTCAGCAGTGGTTAGCCGAATGTGGCATCAAGCATGGCGATGTGGTTGCTGGTTATTTACCACATATGCCACAAACCGTCATTGCAATGCTAGCCACCACCAGCTTAGGAGCAACTTGGACGTCTACCTCCCCTGATTTTGGGGTAGAAAGCGTTATTGAGCGCTTCGGGCAAGTGAAGCCAAGGGTTCTCTTCACCTGCGATGGTTATACCTTCAACGGCAAAACTTTCGATATGTCAGAGAAGAACCATCACATCGCGGATCATCTTGATGGGCTGAAACAAGTATGCCAGATCGGTTGCCTCAAACCGCATGTATTCGAATGCGATGTTTGTACTCACGATTGGCAAAACATCATTAATCAGTATTCCCCTGCTCCGTTGCATTACACTCGCGTGGAATTCAATAGTCCGCTGTTTGTGCTTTATTCCTCCGGCACAACTGGCAAACCTAAGTGCATCGTGCATTCTGTTGGCGGTACGATTCTCAATCACCTTAAAGAACACCAGCTTCATTCAGACATTCAGCCTAAAGACCGCGTCTTTTATTACACAACTTGTGGTTGGATGATGTGGAACTGGCACGTATCTGCTCTGGCGAGTGGTGCGTGCTTGGTGATTTTCGATGGTAGCCCGGTTTATCCAGCACCTAATGTGTTGTGGGATTTTGCTCAGCGCGCCGAGGTGAGTCTCTTTGGTACTGCCGCCAAGTACCTAGAGGCGATAGAAAAAGCCGGATTGTCACCTATCAAAGATTACTCACTCCCAGCTTTGAGAACCCTGTGCTCTACGGGCTCTGTGCTTTATCCAGAGCAGTTTGACTACGTGTATCAACACATCAAGCAAGATTTGCACTTGGCTTCTATTTCAGGCGGAACAGACATCTGTGGCTGCTTTGTATTAGGCAACCCTATCTCGCCTGTTTATCGTGGTGAATGCCAGTACGCTGGCTTGGGGATTGATGTTCAAGTGTTCGACTCGCAAGGTCAAAGCGTGAGTGAACAACGCGGTGAGCTCGTCTGTGTCAAGTCCATGCCTAACTTCCCTGTCGGCTTTTGGAACGATACAGGGGAACGCTACCACAACGCTTACTGGAACAAATTCGATGATATCTGGCATCACGGTGACGATGTCGAACGCAGCGCCAAAGGTGGATTTGTTTTCTACGGTCGTAGCGATGCATTGTTGAATCCTGGCGGTGTGCGCATCGGCACAGCGGAGATTTATCAACAGGTAAACGCTATTGATGGTATCGTCGATTCTATCGCTGTAGGTAAAGAGGTCGATCGCAATGAGCAAATCTGGCTGTTTGTGCAGACCGCTTCGGGTGTCACTTTAGATGACAGGTTAGTAGCAGAGATTAAGTCGCGCCTCAAAACGTCCTGCTCGCCAAGACACGTACCAAGCCAAATCTTCGCCATCAGCGACATCCCTAAAACGCGCTCAGGAAAGTTGGTAGAACTTGCAGTCAAACAAGTCATAAATGGCAAGGAAGTCGAGAACTTAGGCGCGATTGCGAACCCGGATGTTTTAGAAGAAATTCGACAACTCACGTTTGTCTAGCAAATCAAAGGAAACAAAAAAGCGAGCTAGATTGCTCGCTTTTCTTATGTTCTTTATCGGAGATTAACGGCGACCTACGCCCATTAATACTGACATTGTGTGCCCGTCTGATGTGATTTCGAAGACCTTCTTCGTTTCTACCTCAGCAAAGCCTGCTTTGATAAGTGCATTCTCTGATTTCGCTAGAGTGAAGCCCTCTTTCGCTGAATCTGCAACCCAATCGAAGTGAACAAAATAGCCACCTTTATTGAGTAATGAATGCGAAATCTTTAATGCGGTTTCAAAATCATCAATGAATGCAAGCACAGAAGATGCCACTACAAGATCAAACTGATTACGAAACGCTGGATGTTGAGCAACCAAACCACGGGTTAACACATCCACTACCGGTTCAACGTTTACAAGTTCTTTCTTATCGAGCTCTTCGATCATAGCTTCGGACGCGTCCAATGCCACAATGTCTTTAGCGGATGGTGACAACAGCTGGCTTAACTGCCCAGTCCCACATCCAAAATCCAATACTTTAATGCCATCAAGCTGAGTAAGCTGTTGTAACTGTGCAAACACCGACTGAGCAAATTGTTCTGTTGCTGGGTTTGATTCCCAATTCTTTGCTAAGCCGTCCCAATCTTGTGCCATCGTGGCCTCCATGTTCACTTCTTGTAACCCCCATAGATTACCGCAAAAACGTTAAAACACCATAGACTTATCTGGCGAATCCGTGTTTTTTTCGATAATCTTTCTTACCATTAGAAAGTCAATTCCGACGTACTGCGCGTTATTACCATTTCACTTTAGGTCTCGTCTAATCATGAACTTAGCTCAAGTTGAAGCTTTTTGTACCATTGCCGAGTGTGGTTCCGTCTCAGAGGCGGCACGTCAATTAGACTGCAATCGAACCAAACTCAGCATGTCGATTAAGGCGCTTGAAAAAGACTTAGATGTTGAGTTGTTCCTTCGCACGGGCAATCAACTCATGCTCTCTGAAGCAGGAAAGGCGATTTATAAAGATTGCGAAAACCTGCTTGTTACAGCTCAACGTATCAAGAAAACCTGCGCTCTAGTGTCTGATGGGTTCAACGCAGAAGTTTGGGTCGCACGTGATGACTCCCTTCCTGATGAATTATGGCAAGAGCTATCTCACACACTCAATAATCGCTTCCCCTCAACCACCTTCAACTTGATATTGGCCTCCAGTGGTGACCTTTCAAATTTAGTCAGTACACAACAAGTCGACTTTGCATTTGGTGTGGACTACGAACGTGTCGACGACCCGCATATTGTCTACAATCCTCTAGGCAAAATTCGAATGATGTCGGTCTGTGGCTTTGATCACCAACTGAGTAAAATGCGCCGCGTAACCGATGAAGACCTGCGTAACCAGATGCAAGCGTTGATGGTGTACTTGAATGAAAAAGACAACCCGGAACTCCACCCCTTTTCTACTCGATACATTGGTTTTTCCAGTTTTGACTACATGCTAAACACCATTTTGGAAGAAGACGCATGGGGTGTATTGCCAGAGCCTTTGATCCGACATTATTTGAGACATCAGAAACTTGCAGTGATCAAACATACCTATGGTTTGACGCAAGAGGACTACTGTATGTTTGTGCCAAACGGGCAAACAGAGCACCCTGCAATGAGTTGGCTGGCTGATAAATTAAGCGAGTATTTATTCGACTTCTAAACATATTTCACTGAGCGTCAAATATATTGACAGAAAGAAGTAAACATAAGTCACTGAATAATAAGAAAACCACTAAAGAACCATCTCATATCGATTAAATGTCACGCAGTTTTAATTTGCTTAAATTCGCCCAGAAGAGAACAATGTAAGGGTGTAGAAATAAAAGGCATATTTTATGTGTGACAGGACAAGCAAAAACGAAAACCGAATCTTAACCTTCTCAGCCCTTTTAGCTTCTGGGTTTGCAGTCGGTGGGATGGTACTTGGCTTGCTTGTTGGGTCGATCGTCATCGTATTTGACGGTGTTTATTCTCTGGTCAGTCTGCTGTTAACTTTATTGTCACTGGCAGCTTCTTACTACATCAGCAAGCCATCAAAATCTATTTTTCCTTTCGGCAAGGCTGTACTTGAACCTATCGTTATCGCTATCAAAGCAGCGGTTATTCTAATTGTGGTTGCTTTCTCGTTGTTCTCAGCGGTAACCGCGCTGATGTCAGGCGGCCGAGAGGTTGATGCTTCTATTGCAACTATCTTCGGTGTCGTTAATGTGGTTGGTTGTGGTTACGCTTGGTGGTTTATGGCGAAGAAAAGCCGTCGCTTCTCGTCAGGTTTAATCGAAGCTGAGAAAAAACAATGGCAAATGGATACGCTTTTAAGTGTTGCTGTTACAGCAGGTTTTATCGCTGCTTGGTTAGTATCATTAACATCATACGCCCACTACGCCGTCTATGCAGACCCAATGATGATGCTATTAATGGGCTTCTATTTCCTTAAAGTACCATTTGATATGCTAGTTGGTGCCCTACGCGAACTGTTAATGATGACACCAAGTAAAGAGTTGTGTCAGAGCGTTGGTAAAGACGTTTCAGACATCGAAAAAGTGACTGAGCACCAATTGAAACTGGCTGGCGTTACTAAAGTTGGTCAAGAGCTACGAGTAAATGTGGACGTGCATGTGGATGACGACACACTAGAGCTTGATACGCTAGAGCACACTCGTAAGCAGCTTACTAAGCGACTATCGAAGCACAGATTCAAGCTTCAACTACAATTGAACGTCGCTTATTAGGTCACCGCCAAAAATCATTAGAACTTAAAAGAAAAGCTCCCAATCTTGGGTAATGCCAGTCAGTTAAGCTGACTGGCATTTTTCTTTTTCCAGATTGGATACTTTGCTGATTTGTAACGGAGAAC
>NZ_JAPHPY010000088.1:0-11491 GCF_026241575.1 Vibrio sp. Sgm 5 | reverse complement strand
ACACTAGCTCAGTTGGTAGAGCGCAACCTTGCCAAGGTTGAGGTCACGAGTTCGAACCTCGTGTGTCGCTCCAGTTTCTATTATCGTATTAATCGATAATATACGGACGCGGGATGGAGCAGCTTGGTAGCTCGTCGGGCTCATAACCCGAAGGTCGTCGGTTCAAATCCGGCTCCCGCAACCAATTTTCAAGCGATAGTTTTAGTCACTAACTCAAACCATCGATGAATGTAACTCTATTTGCAATAGAGGTTACAGCCAGCCACATCGCTCTTTTCATAATGCTGAGAAGCATCAATCCCTGAAAAATAAAACTCTAATCCGCATCGAATGATGTCGGACGATTTCGTTTGTGTTTTAAACATGAGACGAGACGGCTGACCAATGAATATTCTGGTGTTCGGGGCGTTTTCACATCTTTAATTAACAGAGTTATCCACATATATCGTTCTGTGGATAAGTTGGTTGATAAAGTGTTTTCTGCTTGGGGTTTAAAGGTTGTAAAGAAAGATCTTTTCCAAATCTGACAGCGGCTAAACTTTTCATTAAACGCTTAAGTTGTTGTTATATATGGGAAAAGGTGCTTTTATTGCGGATCGGGTGCGTTAAATTTGGATCATTACTTTGTGTTTTTTTGATCCTAATCATTTCTTTAGGTTGTGTTTAACTTTTTTCTATAACCTATTTTCTCTCAATACTCTTATTTTTTTCCACATTACAGAATTGAGAACAAGGTCATGAATTGATCGGGCAAAAAATGTTTTCAATCTCTTGCATATGAGCTACGCATTTATGCGTCTCTTGGTAGGCCTTTTTCGACAATCCGGATTAACCGCTTTTTCTTCGTTTCTACCGAGTCGGACTCATTGGTCGGAAGCTGATTAATTTGTTGCGTCAATGCCCATTCGATATGTTCATCAAGCAATTCACTTTCGCCACGTCTGTTTTCCAGTGCTTCAATGATTTGTTGACTATATTCTGCATTGCCAAGTGCGACAGAAATATTACGCAGCCATTGAACATGACCAATTCGACGAATCGCCGATCCCTCCATTTGTTTAAGGAAGGTCGCTTCATCCCAATGAAACATTGTCAGTAAATCAGGTTCTTCAAAGCTGTCTCGGCGATGAAAGTCTTCTTGTTCCGTTAGTTCTGCGTATCGATTCCAAGGGCAGACTAATTGGCAGTCATCGCAACCATAAATTCGGTTGCCTATTGGCTTACGGAACTCTTCAGGAATCACGCCATCAAATTCGATGGTGAGATAAGAGATGCAGCGACGTGCATCCACTACCTTATCCTCAACGATTGCTTGAGTCGGGCAGGAAGTAATGCATGCTTTACATTTGTCACATTGATCGACGCTTGGTTCATCTACTGGCAATGGCAGGTCAATCAGCAATTCGCCAAGAAAGAACCAAGATCCACAGTCTTTATCTAAGATAAGTGAATGTTTGCCTGTCCAGCCTAGACCCGCTTTCTGAGCAAGAGGTCTTTCTAAGATAGGAGCAGAATCGACAAATGGACGATAGCCATACTGTCCTACTTCTTGTTCGATAAGCTTGCCAAGCTTATTCAGTTGCTTTCTTACTAGCTTGTGATAATCGCGTCCAAGCGCATAACGACTAATGTATGCGTGATTCTTGTTAGCTAAGTTGGAGGCGAAGTGGGCTTCCGGAGGTAGGTAGTTCATGCGTACGCTTATTACACGTACGGTTCCCAGCAAAAGTTCATCTGGTCTTGCGCGCATCATGCCATGACGGGCCATCCAATCCATTGAACCGTGATAGCCAGCATCAAGCCATTTTTGCAGAGCCGCCTCATGTTCACTAAGATCAACATCGCAGATACCGACTTTCTGAAAGCCGAGCTCTTTACCCCAAATTTTGATTTGTTGAGCGAGTTGTTCGAAGTTCATGTTTTATCACCGAGATAAAGGGGGGCGGATCTTACCGGATCTTACTCATTGGTGCTACCAGAAAGTCTAGACATAAAGTCGAGAAATAGATTTTGAAACAAAGTCATCGACTGTTGACTTTGATGTGACCAAATCTGTTTATGCATTCAATAGAATCAGGGAATTAGGATTTGTCTTTTTGACTACTTTTTTCGCATATATGACATTTGAGAGCTTGTCTCTCAAAACCAACACAGTTTACTATTCCTGTTCTTTTGATTTTTATATAGTCAACGATCATTAGTTAGAGATACATCAATGAGCACGAAACAATTTAATCTTAAAGATGAGCATGAAACGGTAGCACTTGGTACCGCATTAGCTCAGCTTTGTTCTCAACAAACCACTATTTATCTACACGGGGATCTGGGTGCGGGTAAAACAACATTTAGTCGTGGTTTTGTCCGTGCTCTTGGTCATCAAGGCAATGTAAAAAGTCCAACCTATACTTTGGTTGAACCTTATCAGTTGGATAAGTGGCAAGTTTATCACTTTGACCTTTATCGTCTTGCGGATCCTGAAGAACTTGAGTTCATGGGGATTCGTGATTATTTCACTGATGATGCGATTTGCTTAGTTGAATGGCCAGAAAAAGGGCAAGGATTGCTGCCACAGCCAGATCTTGATGTGGACATTCGTTACCAAGGCGAGCAGCGTGTAGCCGAATTAACGGCGAATAATGAATATGGTGTGCAGTTACTCAGTCAATTGGAGCTATGTTGAGTCTTTCAAAATTTAGAGCGGTGGCAGCGTTAGTTGCCACTTTTCTCCTTATCATCCCCAATTTAGCGTTTGCTAACGTTGTTAAAAGTTTCCGAGTATGGCCTTCACCTGATGAGACTCGTGTCGTCATCGATTTAAGCGCGGAAGCTGACTATTCCTATTTCTCTCTATCTGGGCCGGATCGCCTTGTTGTGGATCTCAAAAACACATCAATGCAAGCGAAGTTGCCTGTCACTGTGACGGATAGTCCAGTGTTGAAGCGAGTGCGCAAAAGCTCTCCGCCGAATAAAAACACTTACCGTTTGGTGTTTGAGTTGAAAAAAGGTGTTAAAGCCGAGTTGTTTACGCTCAGCCCGACACCGGGTGGTCAATATGGTCATCGTCTCGTCATTGACTTGCCACATGGCAAAAAGACAGCGACACCAGCGGCTAAGCCAAATAAGCCAACAACGACCAACAAAGACATGAGCACGGTACAGCGCGCTCAAGAAATTTTGATTGTGATCGACCCTGGTCATGGCGGTGAAGATCCTGGCTCTATTGGCCCATCTCGTCGTAAATACGAAAAAGACGCGGTACTGAGTATTTCTCGTAAACTGTCGGCGCAACTCAATGCCGTTCCGGGTATCAAAACTCGCATGACGCGTACCGGAGATTACTTCGTTAACTTGAACCGTCGTGTTGCGATTGCACGTGAAAATGATGCTCATCTGTTGATCTCAATTCACGCGGATGCCTTTACTTCACCAAAACCACGCGGTGGCTCTGTCTTCGTTTTGAATACACGCCGAGCAAACACAGAAATTTCTCGTTGGGTTGAAAACCACGAGAAACAGTCTGAGATCCTAGGTGGCTCTGGTACTGCGTTTGTCAGTAACACCAATGACCGCAATGTTAACCAGACATTGTTAGACCTTCAGTTCAGCCATTCTCAGAAAGAAGGTTACAAGTTGGCGACGAGTATTTTGGGGGAAATGGGCAAAGTCGCTCGTTTGCATAACTCAAAACCAATCAATACCAGTCTTGCGGTTTTACGCTCTCCACAGATCCCTTCAGTACTGGTTGAAACCGGCTTTATCTCGAACCCAACGGAAGAGAAGTTATTGTTCCAACGTGCTCACCAAGACAAGTTAGCGCGTGCGATCACTAAAGCCGTTGTTCAGTACTTAAAAGATAATCCACCAGAAGGTACGGTGTTCTCTTCTTCATCGAAGTCTGCTGTTCACACGGTAAAACGAGGTGAGTCTTTATCTGTGATTGCGCAAAAATACGGAACGTCGACCAAAGCCATCATGAGTGCGAATAAACTTAAATCTAGTGGTTTGGCGGTCGGTCAGAAGTTGAAGATTCCGGGCTCTGGTGCGGTTTCTATCTCGATTCCAAATAAACCTAATACGGTGGAAACTGAGACAATCACACACACGGTTAAATCAGGTGAGTTCCTCGGTAAGATCGCCAGTCATTACAAAGTGAAGATTGCCGATATTCGTCGTGAAAATAATCTGAAATCAGACACGGTTTGGGTCGGTCAGAAGCTGAAGATCACTGTCGCAGTGAAAGACAAGCCAATCCGCAAGCACAAAGTTGCTCGTGGTGAATACCTAGGTAAGATTGCATCGAAGTATGGCGTTAGCGTCTCAAGCATTCGTAAAGCAAACAACCTGCGTTCTGACGAGCTTGCCGTAGGACAGGTACTGATCATTCCAAACAAATAAGTGAGCTTATAACTCATCATGACCATTAAGATTTTGCCAGCTCGGTTGGCAAACCAAATCGCGGCAGGAGAAGTGGTTGAAAGACCCGCTTCTGTCGTGAAAGAACTGGTAGAAAACAGTCTCGACTCTGGCGCGACTCGAATCGATATCGATATCGAAAAAGGTGGCGCCAAGCTAATTCGCGTGCGCGATAACGGCAAAGGGATTGTTAAAGATGAGTTAGGTCTGGCGCTCAGTCGTCATGCCACCTCTAAGATCCACACATTGGACGATCTTGAAGCCATCATGAGTCTGGGTTTCCGTGGTGAGGCGTTAGCGAGTATCAGCTCGGTCTCGCGCCTTACCATGACTTCTCGCCCAGCAGCACAAGAACAAGCGTGGAGTGCTTACTCTGAAGGTCGAGATATGCAAGTTAAGCTCCAACCGACTGCACATCCGATAGGCACCTCGGTTGAAGTATTAGACCTATTTTTCAATACGCCGGCACGTCGCAAATTCCTTAGAACTGAAAAGACGGAATTCGCACACATTGATGAGCTTTTGAAGCGTATCGCACTGAGCCGCTTTGACGTTACCATCAACGTACGCCACAACGGCAAAATGATCCGTCAATACCGCGCGGCAAAGAACCAACTGCAAACTGAAAAGCGTATTGCGGCGGTATGTGGTAACGCCTTTGTGCGTAATATGCTGCGTATTGAACTGGAGCATCAAGGGTTGAAGCTTCACGGCTGGATCACGACGCCGGAGGGAGCAAGACAGCAAAGCGATTTGCAGTACTGTTATGTGAATGGGCGAATGATGCGTGACAAGTTGATCAATCATGCGATTCGCCAAAGCTATGAAACCAGCCTTAAGCCAGATCAGTTTGCTGCGTATGTGTTGTTTATTGAACTGGACCCACATCAAGTGGATGTGAACGTGCATCCAGCCAAGCATGAAGTACGTTTTCATCAAGCTCGTTTAGTGCATGACTTTATCTATCAAGCTTTGGCAGATGCGCTTGCGCAAAGCTCGGTGATTGATAAACCTCACGTCAACGAATCCGCGTTCCACCATGCCGACCCTGTTGAATCTTTTGAGGCAAGCACGGAAAATCAAGAACCAGTCAGCGCACCAGAGCCTGTGAATTCTCCTGTGCCAGAGCATGTCTATCAAGCGATTGATAACACTCCAGCTTATCCGGGGCGTTCAGACTATGAAACGAAACCTCGCGATAGGGCACCAAGTGATTCTTCTGTGCGAGAAGCACGTCCGGCGGATTCTTTCAGACGAACAGATTGGGTTGAATCAAAACCTGCGCCTAAACCAAGTTCTAACAGAGAGCAACGTCATGCAGAGCCTGCGCCAAGTAAACAAGAAGTGCGTGCTTATCATGAATTGCTTCAAACGCCAGACTTTGAGCCTCAAACTGAAACGATCGGAGAGGCGGTAAGCGTATCAACAGAGACAGAACTCTCTCCCGTTACGGCACTTAGCAAAGCTTTAGCCGTGGTGGACGAACAGTATGTGTTGATGAGCAGCGACAGTGGCGCAGCTTTGGTCGCGTTGCCAAGAGCGGAGTTTTATCGGACCAAAGGTCAGCTCACACCAAGTGACGGAGCGTTAAAAGCTCAACCGTTACTGGTACCATTATCGATCAAGTTGGAATCGAGCTTGGTTCAATTAGCACAAGATTATCAGCAAGATTTTGCTCAGCTTGGTATCCAGCTAAAATCACGAAATGATAAAGCGTTGATGGTCATGGGAGTACCGGCCCCGTTGCGCCAACAAAACTTACAAAATCTGATACCAGATCTGTTATCTTACGCGCAAACTCGCTTGACGGGAGAGATGGCAACGGCGTCGCTGTTATCTGAGCTGATTGATTGGCTTGCGTTGCAAGTCACAACGGTTAAGAGCCACTATACTCTCTCTGAAGCCATTCAAATTATTGCGGAACTTGAACAGCTAAGACATGGTCAATTGCCATTGGAAGACACCCACTTTGTGTCTGCTGTTGATTTCTCTGCCTCGATTGCCAAATTAAAGCCATGACAGACAAACTACCTTTGGCCCTCTTTTTGATGGGACCAACTGCATCAGGTAAAACAGAGCTCGCCATTCGCCTACGCCAAAAATATCCGGTTGAGATCATTAGCGTCGATTCCGCATTGATCTACAAGGACATGAATGTTGGTACGGCTAAACCTGATGAACGCGAACTGAGCCTAGCGCCGCATCGTCTTATTGATATCTTAGATCCTAGTGAATCTTACTCAGCGGCAGACTTTCGTCGTGATGCCCTACAAGCAATGGATGACATTGTTGCAGAAGGGAAAATTCCGCTCTTAGTCGGCGGTACCATGCTGTATTACAAAGCATTACTTGAAGGCCTATCACCTCTTCCTGCTGCAAATCCTGAAATTCGTCAGCAAATTGAGCAAGAAGCATTGACTAAAGGTTGGTCAGTGTTGCACGATGAGCTGAAAGAGATTGATCCTGTATCAGCTGCGAGAATCCATCCAAACGATCCTCAGCGTTTATCGAGGGCGTTGGAAGTTTTCCGCATTTCAGGTAAAACTCTTACTGAGTTGACTCAAACTAAAGGTGATAGCTTACCTTATCGAGTCAAACAGTTTGCAATAGCTCCCATGGACAGGGCAGAACTTCACCGTCGAATTGAGCTGCGCTTCGAGAAGATGATGGAAGCAGGTTTTGAAGAAGAAATGAAAGCGTTGTATGCGCGTGACGATCTTCACCCTGATCTTCCATCAATACGTTGTGTTGGTTACAGACAGATGTGGGAGTATTTAGACGGGGAGTGCACTCGTGATGAAGCTGTTTTTCGTGGCGTATGTGCAACTCGTCAATTGGCCAAGCGTCAAATCACCTGGTTACGCAGCTGGAATGATTTAACTTGGTTGGATAGCGACAACATTGAACAAGCACTCGAAACCATGTCAGAAGCAATAGCATCTGATTGAGATAGCTGTGTATAATGTGATCGTTTTTGCGTGATCGCACTCTCAAAGGATCTGTTATTGGCGGTTTTTATACTATGCTGCTAATTACTTAGGGTGCATTTTGATTCGTTTAGCTCAGATGCAAAAAGCAGTACCTTTTGCATTGCACCACTAGCTAAATAATTACAACTACAAATTAAATAAGGAAAATAAAATGGCTAAGGGGCAATCTCTACAAGACCCATTCCTAAATGCGCTACGTCGTGAGCGTATCCCGGTATCTATCTACCTTGTGAACGGTATTAAACTACAAGGTCAGATCGAATCTTTCGATCAATTCGTGATCCTGCTGAAAAACACTGTAAATCAAATGGTGTACAAGCACGCAATCTCTACCGTTGTTCCGGCTCGTCCAGTGAGCCACCACAGTGGTGATCGTCCTCAAGGTGATCGTCCACAAGAGAAATCTGAAGATTAATTCTTCATTTAGTATTGCTAAAATAAGGAGTTGATTGCTTGTTTGACCGTTATGAATCCGGTGAGCGAGCCGTACTTGTTCATATCAACTTCACGCAAGAAGGTGAATGGGAAGATCTGGCTGAGTTTGAAATGCTGGTTTCTTCCGCTGGGGTAGAGGCACTGCAAGTTGTAACTGGCAGTCGTCAATCCCCACACCCGAAATACTATGTCGGAGAGGGTAAGGCACAAGAAATTGCTACTGCGGTACAATTAACTGGTGCTGAAATTGTGATTTTTAATCACTCCCTCTCTCCTGCCCAAGAACGTAACCTCGAAGCACTGTGCAAATGTCGAGTCCTCGACCGCACTGGTCTCATCCTCGATATCTTTGCTCAACGAGCACGAACACACGAAGGTAAGCTGCAAGTAGAGCTAGCCCAACTTCGTCATATTTCTACTCGTTTGATTCGTGGTTGGACGCACCTTGAAAGGCAGAAAGGCGGCATCGGTCTACGTGGGCCGGGGGAAACTCAGTTAGAGACTGACCGTCGATTATTGCGTGACAGAATTAAAGCTATCCTTCGCCGTCTCGAAAAAGTTGCGAAGCAGCGTGAACAAGGGCGCCGCGCCCGAAATCGAGCAGAAATCCCAACGATTTCTCTTGTGGGTTACACCAACGCGGGTAAGTCGACACTCTTCAACCGCATTACAGAAGCTGGCGTTTACGCGGCAGATCAATTATTTGCTACTCTTGACCCAACTTTACGTAAGATAGAGTTAGACGATGTGGGGCCTGCAATTCTTGCAGATACCGTTGGATTTATCCGACATTTACCACATGATTTGGTTGCTGCCTTCAAAGCAACCTTGCAGGAAACGCAAGAAGCTGACATTTTGTTACATGTTGTTGATGCCAGTGACGAGCGTTTTCGTGAGAATATTCAAGCTGTTCATGAAGTATTAGAAGAGATCGACGCACATGAAGTGCCGACGCTCGTAGTAATGAACAAGATTGACAATCTAGAAGAGCAAAATCCTCGTATTGAACGTGATGAGGTAGGCATGCCTCGAGCGGTCTGGGTTTCTGCGATGGATGGATTGGGCATTGATCTCCTATTTGATGCGCTGACAGAACGTTTGGCGTCGCAAATGGTTGAGCATCAGTTGCGAATTCCTCCACAGTATCAAGGACGACTCCGTAGTACATTCTTCCAAATGAAGTGTATTCAACGTGAGGAATATGACCAGGAAGGTAACTTGTTGATCGATATTCGAATGCAACAGGTAGATTGGTCTAGACTTGAAAAAAGAGAAGGGGCAGTTTTAGTCGACTTTATAGTCACTTAAAGGACTGCTACAGTATAACGTCATATCAAATGATGGAGCTTTCTAATGGCGTGGAATGAGCCTGGAAATAACAACGGCAACAATGGCCGCGATAATGACCCTTGGGGTAATAATAATCGTGGTGGCCAGCGTCCTGGTGGCCGAGATCAAGGTCCGCCAGATTTAGATGAAGTGTTCAGCAAACTGAGTCAAAAGCTGGGTGGCAAATTTGGTAAAAAAGGCGGCGGCGGTGGTTCACCTATCGGCGGTGGTGGTAGTGCGATTGGCTTTGGTGTCATTGCAGTTATCGCGATTGCAGTATGGTTCTTCGCTGGCTTTTACACCATCGGTGAAGCAGAGCGCGGTGTCGTACTGCGTTTAGGTAAATACGACCGTATCGTAGACCCAGGTCTGAACTGGCGTCCTCGTTTCATTGATGAATACGAAGCGGTTAACGTACAAGCGATTCGTTCACTACGTGCATCAGGTCTAATGCTGACTAAAGATGAAAACGTAGTAACAGTAGCGATGGACGTTCAATACCGTGTTGCTGACCCATACAAATATCTATACCGCGTAACGAATGCTGATGACAGTTTGCGTCAAGCAACCGACTCAGCTCTGCGTGCAGTAATTGGTGACTCACTGATGGATAGCATCCTAACCAGTGGTCGTCAGCAAATCCGTCAAACAACGCAAGAAACACTGAATCAAATCATCGATAGCTACGATATGGGCATCGTGATTGTAGATGTGAACTTCCAGTCTGCACGTCCACCAGAGCAAGTGAAAGATGCGTTCGATGATGCAATTGCGGCACGTGAGGATGAAGAGCGTTTCATCCGTGAAGCAGAAGCTTACAAAAACGAAATCTTGCCGAAGGCAACAGGTCGAGCAGAGCGTTTGAAGAAAGAAGCACAAGGTTACAACGAGCGTGTGACGAACGAAGCGCTTGGTCAAGTGGCTCAGTTTGAAAAACTACTGCCTGAATACCTAGCGGCTCCTGGCGTAACTCGAGATCGTCTGTACATTGACGCAATGGAAGAAGTTTACTCAAGCACATCGAAAGTGCTGATCGACTCTGAATCCAGCGGCAACCTTCTTTACCTTCCAATTGATAAATTGGCAGGCCAAGATGGTCAATCAGACTCTAAACGTAAATCGAAATCGACTTCAACATACGACCACATTCAACTTGAATCTGAGCGTACTCAAGAAGACACTTCGAACACGCAGTCTCGTTCAACGGGTACACGTCAAGGGAGATACTAAGAATGCGTAAGTTAATGATCCCTGTACTGGTAATCGCTCTGGCATTAATGCTGATGTCACTGTTCGTGATTCCTGAAGGTGACCGCGGTATTGTGGTTCGATTTGGTCGTGTCTTGAAAGACAACAACGACATCACTCGTATTTACGAGCCGGGCCTGCACTTCAAAATGCCTTTGTTTGACCGCGTGAAAACACTAGATGCGCGTATCCAAACAATGGATGGTCGTGCTGACCGTTTCGTAACGTCTGAGAAAAAAGACGTAATCATTGATACCTACGTGAAGTGGCGTATCGAAGATTTCGGTCGTTACTACCTAGCAACAGGTGGCGGCAATACGCTGACTGCCGAGGCGCTTCTTGAGCGTAAGGTAACGGACGTACTACGTGCAGAAATCGGTGCTCGTGAAATCAAGCAAATCGTATCTGGTCCACGTAACAACGACGTACTTCCAGAAGACGCAACCAGCGAGGAAGTAAGTACTGAAGCAGCTCGTGAAGCATTGGAAATCGATGGTGAACGTGACCTAATCATGTCTGAAGTGTTGAAAGACACACGCGACAGCGCAATGAAAGATTTGGGTGTTCGCATCGTTGACTTCCGTATGAAGAAGATCAACCTACCAGATGAGATCAGTGAATCAATCTACCGTCGTATGCGTGCAGAACGTGAGTCGGTAGCTCGTAAGCACCGTTCTCAAGGTCGTGAGAAAGCCGAAGTTATCCGTGCACAAGCCGAGCTTGAAGTGGCAACAATTCTTGCAGAAGCAGACAAAACAGCTCGTGTAACACGAGGTGAGGCGGATGCAGAAGCTGCGAAGATCTATGCGAATGCTTACAACAAAGATCCTGAGTTCTTCAGCTTCCTTCGTTCTTTAAAAGCTTACGAGAAATCGTTCAGCTCTAAGAATGACATTCTTGTACTTGATCCGAAGAGTGAGTTCTTCCAGTACATGAATAACGCGAAAGGCGCAAAAGCTGAATAAGCGAATTGCTAAACGACAAAAGGCTCCTATATGGCTGTCTCTTATACACAAATCCCCAAGCTTGTAGCTTGGGGATTTTTTTTGAACTCTTTCAAGTGTGTGTGATCTGAT
>NZ_JAPHPY010000087.1:0-11502 GCF_026241575.1 Vibrio sp. Sgm 5 | reverse complement strand
GACATATGGTTCACCTCGTTCTGAGAGCCTACTCTAAGCGTAGGGCTTGAGAGTGAGGCGGACCATATAATTAGCCCACACGATGGTGGGCTTCAATTGGAATGAGAGAGTGATTACAGGGCGATAAACAACCCTGCTAGCGCTGCACTCATCATGTTGGCAAGCGTAGCAGCAATAACGGCACGGAAGCCAAGTTTTGCCACTTCTTGGCGTCGCTCAGGTGCCATTGCGTTAATCGAACCCAGCTGAATCGCGATAGAGCCGATGTTAGCAAAACCACACAATGCGAAAGTGATGATGATTTGGCTATGTGCTGAAAGGGTTTCTTTCACGTTGACGAAATCAAGGAAGGCCACGAACTCATTCAGAATCGTCTTCTGACCGATCAGCGAACCTGCCGTTAGGATTTCATTCATCGGGATACCAGCAAAAAACGCCAGTGGTGCGAACAGGTAGCCAAAGATCAATTGCAGCGTTACGTCTTCGTAGCCAAACCAGTTGCCCACGGTTTCAAAGCCTGCGTTGACCATCGCGATGACGCTGACAAAAGCAATCAGCATAGTACCCACTGCAACTGCTACTTTCACGCCGTTCATCGCACCAGAAGCTAACGCATCGACGATGTTGGAATCTTCGCTTTTCTCTAGCTGAATCGCGCCTTGATGCGCCGATACTTCACGTTCTGGCACTAAGATCTTCGCCATCAACAAGCCGCCTGGAGCCGCCATAAAGCTCGCTGCGATGAGATATTTCAGCTCAATACCCAGTGCTGCGTATCCGCCTAGTACGGAACCTGCCACTGACGCCATACCGCCAACCATTACTGCGAACAGTTCAGAGCGAGTCATGTTGGCCAAGAACGGACGGACCACCAAAGAGGCTTCACACATGGATAGGAAGATGTTGCTGGTTGCAGCAAGAGATTCGACTTGAGAAGTACCCAGTAGGCGATGGATAGCACCACCGATGACTTTGATAAGAGCTTGCATCACGCCCAAGTAGTAGAGTATTGAGATGATAGCGGAGAGGAAGATGATCAGAGGCAGAACGCGAATTGCGAAGATGAAATTGCCCGTTGCGAGTTCGCCAAAAACAAACCCGATGCCTTCGTTTGCGAATGAGAGGAGCCCGGATACGCCGTTGCTGATGGAGCCTAACATGGATTGCCCGAGAGGGAAGTAGAGCACCAGTGCCGCAAAACCGGCTTGAAGAGAGAATGCGCCGATTACGGTGCGCCAGTTGATGTCGCGACGACTATCAGAAAGTGCGTAAGCACACGCCAACAAGGCCAATACGCCGGCCAAGCTGAAGATGATTTGCATTATGTTACCTTGCTTATGTATCTGTTAATGAGCGAGCTAAGAATTAGGCGCACGCGTGCAGAGGCAACATTGCGGAGAGTGCAAAATGTTGTCTTTACCCGAAGTCGAATTCAAAGCCCGTAAACGCTGACAGTTACGCTGGGCCCTGTTCCGTGGGGCAAGTTTCCATTTTGCAGCCGATTGAAAGCTGGTTCGATTCCTAACTATTTGAGTCGGGAACCTATCTAACCGGCGCGGAGTATACGCACGGTTTTAGATGCTGACAACGGTTATTGGAGCGATTTTTTGTTGTACGAAAGCAAAGGCGCAATTGTTAATCAGCTAAGGCCTCAATCGCTTGTTGGACGGAAGTGAAATGGATTTTGATGATGCAGCGCTGTGCTTGAGCAAACTCGTGTTTTTGAATCAGCTCTGTCACTTGCTGCACGTTCAAGGTTTGTGGCAACAGGCCCAATTCTACTGTGTTATGGCTACCCGTTTTTAATGCAAAGCAGTGACCTTGTGTATCAATCACAATGTCATCCTGACCCCAAATCAAAGCTTGGCATTCGGCGTTTAACTGTTCTGGCGAAGCCAAATACACCAGTTCGTCGTCGCCATCGAGTTTGAGTAAACAAGGCCATGTGATCATTGCGTTACCTTAGTATTGGAGTGGGTCATTTAAAATCGTCTACGCGCTAAATTAGCGGTGTAAGGCAAGTACGATACACAAAACCTTAAGAGAGCAAAAGGCTTTGTGTCTTGCTGTGTATTTAAGAGCTTTAGCTGCGCGTTTCTTTAGCTTCGCGTTTATTGAAAGAGGCTAAGCGTACTTGCCAATGATGCCGAGCAAGTCTGCCACTTGATGTGCCACATAATCGGGTTGGACGTTCCAGTGCTGCGGTTGAGCGCCACTGTAAGCTGCTGCTACGGCAATCACTTTGCAGCTACCACCTAACTGATGCTCGATATTACGCGCAAACTGCGTGTCTGCCTCGTGGTCACCGATGTACATCAGCAGCTGTTTATCGGAGTGTCCAAAGATGGACTCAATACATTTAATGCCACCAAAAGGGTCCGGTTTTTGATGCCCATTAGATACATCATCGTAGCCCACGACGGCTTTAAACGGTGCATTGATTTGGTTGGCGCTGAGTACGTTACGAATGTTGGATTGCGAGTTCTGAGAGCAGACTCCGTGTGGCAGGTGTTCGAACGCGTTCACTACATCGGTAATGCCACTGAACAGATTCACTGGTGTTTGGTTTTGCTCTTGGTGTTCAGCCCACATGGTACCCGCGATGAGCATTTCATCATGGGATAGACCATAGTAGTTTACGTACAGATCTTGCCAGTTTTTCGCTGCGTGATTGGCATGATGGTAATCCGCTTCACTGCGTAGGTATTTCGGTAAGTTATCCCCGGTCAGGTGTGGCGCTACAACGGACAATATTGCTTTGGTGATGTCGATATTTTTCGGAACAGAATTTACTAGGGTGCCATCGTAATCCCACAATACGGCGTCTAACTTCATGAAAAACCTTTTGATACAGCGAAGGGTGAGTAGCTTTAAATCTTGCCAGTCTTAGTGGGGAGATAATCAGATCTTGCTCATGTTTTCATAAGCTTGCTTTGAATCGCTCGGAAAGGAGAAAAGATAGAACAAGCGAGAGAATAACAAAAAGCCAGCAAGGTGATGGTTGCTGGCTTTCTAGTGCATGCTGCGATGTACAAGGTGTTAAGCGATGTGCGACATCTCGTTTAGAGTGAAGGTGTCTACCGCGCCTTCAGTTGCTTTCATGTATTGCGCTAGGTGCTCGTTGTCCATGTGCGTGCGCCATAGTTCGCGTGATTCCCAGTTTTCGTAGAAAGTGAAATGCGCTGGGTTTTCGTTATCTTGGTGAAGGTCGTAGTTGATGCAACCTTCTTCTGCACGAGTGACATCAATCAGTTTAAGTAACTCGGCTTTTACCAATTCTACTTGGTCTGCTTTGGCGATGATGTTAGCGACGATAGTCAATTTAGCCATGATGGAAATCCTCTGTTGTTCGTGATGTATCGTGTTGACGAGGTAAAGATTAGTCGCGAATCATCAAATGATAAACAGCACAATGATTAATTTATTATCAAATATAAATTGATAATCGAACTTCAATCTTGTGCTAGCTGTATTTAAAAACTGGAACCCGGCTGTTGTAAGAATTCCACTTCTTCTGCGGTGCTATCACGGCCTAAAGTCGCATTGCGGTGTGGGTAGCGACCAAAGCGATCGATGATCACTTTATGCTTTAGTTCGAACTCGTAGTTCGATTCTCGCCCCAGTGCTTTGAACAGCTTCTCTGCCTCTTCATGAATCCGCTTAGATTCACTGTGCATAAATGGCATGTACAAAAAGCTGCGTTCAACGTCGGTCAATTCTTGGTCTAAGCCTAGACGAATTGCCTCTTGTGCCAAGGCAAGCGCGAGAGCATCTTGAGCGAACGCTTTAGGCGTATTGCGATAAACATTACGAGAGAATTGGTCGAGCACGATGATCTCCGCCAGGCGACCTAGTGCTGTGTCTCGCCAGCCAAACAACTCAGATTGAGCGGCTTGTTCTAAGGTGGTGAGAAAGCGTGTTTCGATTTGTTTATCGACGTTTGCATTACTCACAAACCAGTCTTTTGGTTCCAGTTCTTCAAACCAGAAAGTCAGGATATCTTGGTACATGGTTGTTTCCCTGATAGAAAAAGAGCTAGGAGTATATACCCCTAGCTCTGGGTTTCGCTTATCGACCGTAAGTCTCTTCGATGTAGCGCTCAAACTGCTCGCACATCTGCTCGTCTGAGACCGTATTGCTCGCAAGCTCTTTGCTGCCATCTACCACCTTGATACTGGCATTTAACGATGCCACAGGGGCGCGTTCACGAGTTTGCAGCGAAGCAATCTTCTTCTGTTGTACTTCCCATGCTTGTTCTGGCGATAAGTTACACACGTCTGCCAGATACTTAGCGTTAAAGCCCTCACCCGTTAGGCTAACGATAGTCTCGTTGTGCGATAGGTGGTTACCCGCATGCCAGTAATGTTTCGCCAGTAGCGGACCAATCTCTGGGTTGTCAGTCAGGTAGCCAAACTTGTCGAGGAAGTAAGCTCGAGTCTGGTAAACCGCCATGTGTGCTAGCAAGTAACCGTGGTAGGCACATGCTGCTTCATCAGACAGAAGATGTGGAATTGCCATCAATGGGCGTGGGCTGCATTCCAAACCAAGAATTTGCTTTTCACAATCGCGTGCCAGCTTAGTGATGCGCTCTGGCGTCAGTTCTTCATCACTTAATTGGTAAAGCGTACGTTCAAAATACGGCACAACCAAAATGCTGCGTTCTTCGTACGCTTTGAATGGCTGACGGCTGTTGATCATCGCTTGAATGATCTCATCTGGTACTGAATTACCTTCTGCGTCCAACGCGTATTGTTTGAGCCAATCGGCATCGGTCAGCAGACTGTCACAGAACATAGATTGTGTTTCTGCGTATGCCATAGAAGTTGGTGCGAACTCTTGAGAGAAACACGGCGCGTTCATCTTCACGTTAGCGAAGTGCGCAGCGTGACCGCCTTCGTGGAACAGAGTATTGATGCCATCGTAGCCGCTGCCAACTTGGTCTGGTTTAGCGTTACTGGTGAAGTTCACCTGCGCGGCAACCCATTCGCCTTGGTTGTAGAACGATGGGATAGGACCATGACAGAAACCGTTCGGGTATTTGCCTTTGCGATCAAGCAGGTCCAGCGTCAGCTCTGCGCCTGAGTATTCGATGTTAAGACGACCGAACGATTCCACCCAGCGACGTAGCGACTTCGAGAACGGTACGTACGGGTCAAGGTCACGCATGACATCACCCGCGAACGAGTACACAAAGTTGTAGCCAGTCAGTGCGCCTTGACCTTTCTGCTCAGCAAGGTTTGCCAAGCTGCTTAGGTGAGCATCACGCGTGCGCTGTTCAAAGTCATCTAAGATGCTGAACAGTTGCTCTGAGCTCATCTTTTCAGTCTTCTTCACTGAGTAATCAAAGAAGGTTTCGTAGCCCAAAGAACGTGCGAATTGATTACGCAGTTTGATCAGCTCAATAAAGCCGTTTTGCAGCAACCATTGCTCAAGGTCGAGCAGCGTTTGGTGCGCGGACTGACGCACTTCTTCGTGATTATTGGCGCGAATGGTCGACGACAATACTGGCAAAGAGCCCTCGGTTTGTTCACCGTTTTCATTGGTAAACGTCAGAACGTGGTTTTGCTTTTTCTCGAACAACTCGGCTTCAAATGCAATCAGAGCATTCTTTTGTGCTTGAGCTTGCTCGCCTTCAATCGCATGCGATTCAAACGTTGCTAACCAGCCTTGCAGACCAATTTGCGTTTGTTGCTTCTCTTGTGGATCAGCGATTGTTTCAGTCGCTTCAAGTTGTGCTTTGATAGCTGAGATTTGCTCGGCGTTGCTTAAGAAATTGGTCCAAGCGGTTTGTGCTTTTGTCGAACCATCGTGGTCGTCGCTGATGCCCATGTACGTCTCCCAAAAGAAATCTTCTTTGGTGCGATGGATAGCGAGGTAACGTTGGTTTAGGTCGTTTAGGTATTCCGTTGCAGTCATTTTGATCCTTCAAATGTTTGCTTTATTGAGGTTTTTATCGTCATTGATTATGGCACGCATAAGCAGCAGAAAGGAATGCGAAATCCATTTGCCATGTTTATGGCTTGTAAACAGGAATTTACCGCACTTTTTACATGTGCAGACGTCAGTCACAAAATTTTTCCGTTTTTGATTAGTAATGGCCGTTCTCTATTTATAAAATTCGGTCTTTCGCAGTGGTGCTGAAAGTAAGGAAAACAATAATGAAAACAAGAATCGCAGCTCTAACAATGGGGCTAACCTTGGTGGGATGTTCAGCGACAACACCAACCAATGACCAAGTTTTTAATATCGAGGAAAACTGCGCCGTAATTATGAGTGAAGGAGCGACACCAGAAGAACGTTGGAGCGCCTACAACAAGCTTATTGAAAGCTATGGCGACCATTATGTATCTGATAAGAACCGTTTGGAATTGGCTCGATGGAACTCATTTCGCCAAAAACTGATTCGTGATGAGAGCCATCAGTTACTCAAAGAATTTATTGAAGTGAGTGACTGGGGCTGCGCAAATGGCAATTACCTTGAAGAGATGTACTTATTTGTGAAGGAAACACAAGCGAGCAAATCAGAGTAAGACCTGCGCCTTACTCGTCTTCATCCGATTCTTGATGTTGATTGATCTCTTTACCACACCCTAAACATTGGTTTGAGAGGTCGGTTGGCATCATGATGATCAAACCACAATGAGGACATAAATCGTCTTGGTCGTATCGTCGCATTGTTCAACTTTTCATTATACGGTCTGTTGTTTTGTACTTTTAAACCAACCCCGCAGAAATTACGACATCATCAGCAAATTAAACCAATTTGCATATACTCAATGTGTTAGCGAATACAACGGAAGGTGTCATGTTAACTCCTCATAGACTGATTCTTGGTGCTGCGTTGCTGCCTGTATTTAGCGCGTGGGCGAATGCTGCTGAGCAAACCGCAGACATGGTGTACATCAACGCTGGTATTTATGGTCATCCAAAAGCAGACGCTGTCGCAGTACATGATGGACGGATTGCTTTTGTTGGCAATAAAGCCAAGGCACAAATGTGGGTTGGTGAAGGCACGGAAGTGGTGGATTTGACTGATACCTACTTGTTGCCAGGTTTTGTCGATAACCATAATCATGTGTTTGAGGCGGCTTCCGAAGCAGGCGGTACGTGCTTGTTGCAAGCTGGCACCTTGTTGGATGAGCAAATCCCACAACTGCAAGACTGTAAAGAGTTTGTCCAAGATAGCGAATGGTTGATGGGGTACGGTTTTACGCTTGATGCGACCTTGTCGGAAGAAAACCAGCGCACACCTCTCGAAGTGATCGATGAAGTTTTTCCTGAAACGCCAGTGGTGTTAATGGAGCAAACCTCTCACTCGATGTGGGTTAACTCGGCAGCGCTGAAAGCGGCGAACATTGATAAAAGCACGCCCGATCCGCAAGGCGGTCGCATTCTCAAAGATCCTGATACTGGTGAGTTGAATGGCATCTTGCTCGATAATGCTGGTGATTTAGTTATGGAACTGGCTTGGAACAGCATGAGTGCGCAATTTGCGGTGAGCTACCAAGGTTTGTTGACGGGATTAGAAGAAGCCGCGCTTTACGGCATTACCACAATTGGTGATGGGCGAATGTACTGGAAGCGAGGTTGGTATGAAGTATGGAAAGAGAGCGAAAAACGAGGCGATTTGACCGCTCGTGTCTCTTTGCGACCATGGATCTATCCGACTGACAGCATGGACTCTCAACTGTCGTATTTGAAAGGCATTCAGTCCGACGATACTTCTCGTTTGCTGCTGGTGAACCAAGTCAAAATGTACAGTGATGGCATCTTCATCAATGGTACTGCCAAAACGCTTGCACCTTATCTTGATACTTACCTGCCGGATTCCCCTTATGGGCTGAATTACATTTCGCCACAAGCGATGCCCGACTGGCTAAGCAAGCTCGATAAACTCGGTTATAGCGCTCATATTCATGCTATCGGTGACGGTGGTATTCGTGAATCCCTCGATGCAATTGAGAAGGTGCGCAGTCAGGGCAATCAGCGACGTTACACTTTGACGCATGTGGAATTGGTCAACAGCAAAGACGTGCCAAGGTTCGCCAAGTTAGGTGTCACGGCAGACTTTCAAGTTGGTTCCGATTATGTGGCTTATCACGATCACCAGTGGGCAGAAGCCTTCTTAGGCGCTAAGCGAGCCAGAGCCTTGATGAACCTGCGTGCACTTTACAATGCCAAAGCTAACGTGACGTTAAGCAGCGATTGGAATGTGCATGATTTGAACCCATTGGTTGGTATCTCTAATAGTTTGGTGATGGGTGAAACCGGATTGCCAAACGTCTCAGCTGCGATTGATGCCTACACGATTCATCCGGCTTACAGCTTGGGTTTAGAAAAGGAAATTGGCTCGATCGATATTGGGAAATCGGCAGACTTTGCTGTATTGGATCAAGACATCACCCAACTGAAAGCGGAAGACATCGCCCAAGCTCGCGTCCTCATGACGGTGTTGAGAGGGGAAGTGGTCTACGAGCAATTGGATGACGAATAAGCCGAGCGATGACTCACTCGGCTGAAAGGTTGTTAGCGTATTTAGAGGCTATTGCTCAGGGTATTCGCCCATACCTTGCGTTTGCCCTTCTGCTTTCCAATGCTCGCCTGGGTCAAAGGCTTCATCGCATAGATCGACGGTGTAGCCCATTTCGGTAATTTCTTTCAGGGTGAAGTTGTCAGCAATTTTGGCAATGTCGCCCGCCTTGTTCCGCAGTTCCATGGTTTCCCTCCGGTCACTGTTTGGTTGTCGGTTCAAGTCGCGCCAAGCATAAAAACTTGGGTGGCTCGGTTATAAGTATAAGCAGTGATGAAGGACTTTTTGGGTTAATAGCCATAATTTATTTAAGGTTAATTGGTCGGTATAACACTTTGGCGTCGATACCAGTTCAATATCATGGCGATAGAAGACAAAGTGTGATTTATTTACGCCTCAATCGTGGAGATTTTAGGAACGGAAATGGTGATTCTCGACCACACACTCGCGCAGCAAATTGTCGATCGCACCATGTCGATCATTGGTCATAACATCAATGTGATGAACGCGGCAGGAACCATTATTGGCAGCGGCGATGCTGAGCGTATTGGTCAAAAGCACGATGGTGCAGTGCTGGCGCTGAATCATGGTGACTCGTTAGAGTTGGATGATCAAAGTTGCCAATCGTTGCAAGGCGTGAAACCGGGCATCAATATGCTGCTGCACTTTAAAGGTGAAGTCGTTGGCGTGGTGGGTGTGACTGGTAACCCTGAACACATCCGAGCGTTCGCTCAGTTAGTGAAGATGACAGCGGAACTGACGATTGAACAAGCTTCGCTGGTGGAGCAATTGCAATGGGATCGACGCCATCAAGAAGAGTTTGTTTCAGCATGGTTGAACCAACAACTTAGTGATTCCGAGTTGCACGATTGGGCGCTGCGCCTTTCCATCGATTTAACAACACCACGAGTTGCTGTCGTGATCGAGCTTAAAGCAGAGAATGCGCCTGTTAGTTTGAACAGCGTACGCGACGTTGTTGACGTGTTGTATCGCTCTGAAGATAAGCCGTTGGTGGCGATCATGTCGATGAATGAAATCGTTGTTCTCAAGTCTTTACGTTCTTCTTCGAATGGTGACCAAAGTGCGCTCGAGAGCATTCAGCGCCGCTTAACTGCTAATCAAATTGATGATGTCCGTCTCGCGATTGGGCAACGTTTTGATGGCGCACAACAGCTTCCTCTCTCCTACCAAAGTGCCAAGCAGGTGCTTGCTGTTGGTCGTCGCTCTCATCCAGAACAAACCATGCTGGGCTTTTCTGAATATCGCTTACCTGTGTTACTCGCTCCTTTAGCCGACTCTTGGCAAGGTGAACAACTCGCTCAAGCGATGGCTACTTTGCTTTCGGCAGACAAATCTGGGCAGTTGATAAAGACTTTAGAGGCGTATTTTCAAGCCAATGGTAACGCCAATGACTGTGCTAAGGCTCTGTATATTCATAGAAATACCTTGAGATATCGTCTGGATAGAATCAGTGAAGTGACGGGCATTTCGACGCAAGATTTTACGGGATTGACCGAGCTGTATATCGCAAGCCAGTTAAGAAAGCTAAATTAGCTAATTGTGCAAATGCACAAAATAATTCAAACATAGTCAGTAGTGTTTGGATGTTTGACTAAAGAATATGCCAAGTTTTTAAGTGAGAATAGCCACATTGATGACCTGCGACTTGTCGCTCGCAGCGTGCTGTTTTCAGGAGAATGAAATGAAAGTTGTGATTGCCCCAGATTCGTTTAAAGAGAGCTTGACCGCCAAGCAAGTGAGTGACGCGATCAAGACGGGTTTGTCTCGTGTTTGGCACGATGCAGAATTCGTTACGGTACCTGTTGCTGATGGTGGTGAAGGGACAGTTCAATCTTTGATTGATGCGACTGAGGGTGAGCAGGTTTTCGTGACCGTAAAAGGCCCACTTGGCAATGATGTTGAGGCGTTTTACGGCATTCTAGGTGACGGTGAAACCGCAGTGATCGAGATGGCAGAGGCAAGTGGTTTGCACCTCGTGCCAAGTGAGCAACGTGACCCGAAAAACACCAGCAGCTTTGGTACTGGCCAGTTAATTCTAAACGCCCTTGAACGCGGTATTAAACGCTTGATTATCGGCTTGGGTGGCAGCGCAACCAATGACGGCGGCACAGGTATGCTAGCGGCTTTAGGTGTTAAGCTTCTGGACAGCGCTGGTCAGCCAATCAAACCCAATGGTGGCGGCTTAGTTGAGCTAGCAAGCATTGATGTATCTGGTCTCGATGCTCGCTTAGCGGACTGCGAAGTGTTGGTGGCATGCGATGTGGACAACCCATTGTGTGGCGAGAAAGGTGCATCAGCGATTTTTGGCCCACAGAAGGGCGCGACGTCGGCGGATGTTGAGCTGTTAGATTCTGCTCTAAGCAAATACGGTGAACTGACAGAGCAAGTGACAGGCAAGCATGTGCTGACTCAAAAAGGCGCAGGAGCCGCCGGTGGTATGGGCGCGGCGTTACTTGGTTACCTACCTGCACGACTTAAGCCGGGTATTGAGATTGTATTAGACACTGTAAAACTCGCAGAGCATGTAGCAGACGCTGATATTGTCTTTACTGGCGAAGGTCGTATTGATCATCAAACCGTGCATGGCAAGACACCAATGGGTGTGGCGAAAGTGGCGAAAGAGTATGGTTTGCCTGTCATTGCTCTAGCAGGTTGCACAGGTGATAACTTCCAAGCAGTCTACGAGTGTGGCATTGACGCGGTATTCGTATGTGTACCACGCGCAATGAGCTTGCCAGAAGCTTTGGAAGAGGCGGATGTGAACCTTGCGAACTTGGCTGAAAATGTAGCCAGATTGTGGCAATTACCTCGCTAACACTCCGTGTTTGGTTGAGTAGATAGATCATAGAACACATAACAAAGCCTCCCAATTGCGGCTGTCTCTTATACACAAATCCCCAAGCTTGTAGTTTGGGGATTTTTTTTGAACTCTTTCACGTGTGTGCGATCTG
>NZ_JAPHPY010000086.1:0-12969 GCF_026241575.1 Vibrio sp. Sgm 5 | reverse complement strand
TCTCCGTTACAAATCAGCAAAGTATCCAATCTGGAAAAAGAAAAATGCCAGTCAGCTTAACTGACTGGCATTACCTCGCAATGAGGTCGTTTTTTTATGTCTGTTTTGAAGGCGTTCTTACCAGTTCTGGCCAGTACATTTTTACATAACCAGCAGAAACCCAAACGACAAGCACAGTGGCAATGCTTAACTCTAGGAATCCAAAGTCGTGCAACCAATGCCAATGGGGATGAGACTCAGCAAAAAAAGTGGTGAGACGATGCATCGCAATAGCACTAATAACGGAAGGGAAGGTCACGGCCGCAATGGACGGTTGGAATTTAAGACGCAATAAACGGAAGTAACACAAGTAAATCAACAATGTCATCGTAATAGCGATGCCAGCCAATGCACCAGTTAGGATAGGGTCTGGACTTCCGAAGTTAACCAAATAAGCCGCAAGAGATAAGTTGACTGGTGCGGCCATGATCGCAAGGGTTGGACGTGCTCTACGGGGGAGAGAGCCAAAGAAAACAAGGCGATACAACACTAATGGCAGCATAAAGAAGTAAATGCCAATGCACATCATTGCCAAGGTTTCAGAAAAGACATTGTGCCCAAACTGAGACCCAGCAAGTGAAGAACTGATCAACCCCACCGGATATAAGAACCAACTCGGGACGATATTCGACATTTTGAAGTTCATTATCTGAAAACCGAAGAACATTACCATCATGGTAAAATGCAACGCAACGGCCATGAACCACAGTGGGTAAGCAATAATCGGTTCGACGGCAGCGAGATAGTCGCACAGCATCAACAATGCCATGCTCATTGGCGCCATCAAACTGCCGCTAAGAGGATGCTTGATGTCTGCCATAAACAAACGTGGGCTGGTTGCGTATTTCAATAGAACCGGAGTGAGAAGAAGCGCGCCTAGTGCAGCGAGGAAAGGGCGTATAGGTTCACCGATATCTGGTACATAGAGCGCCCAAGCTTGGCCAAGTCCGATCATGCCCAGTGCTAATGCCGCTTGTGAGGGCGGAACACTGTAAAACTGCACAAGTCTTTTCCAGTTCAAATCTCCTCCGAATTGATATTGTATGAATCCAGTGAATGGATGTTGCCCTAGGACTATCCGATATTTGGATGAATTGCTCTATTTCTGTTCGAAGATAGTATCAAGTTTCACGCATCGATACCCTTAAATGTGCTGGGTAAATATCAACGAATGGGAGTTTTGTGAGTTTGGTAGCGAAATGAGTTCGAGAGTTGCAAAAACGCAAAATTACTGACTCCAAATGAATCCTTTATATTAAAGATTATTTGGAGCCTTTATACCCAAGCACCTTGCCGTCAATTGGGGATGTAACGTTAGCCCTGATTTTCTGGTAGGTCCTGTTGGCGTAACTTGTCATTTTTAAGCGTCCGATGTAGTAACTGGCTGTAAATTGGTTGTCCGCCAAGTAATTGAGCCACAATTACGGCACCTAAGCTTGTAATAATGAGAGGTAGGATCAAATAGTAGTTATTAGTCATCTCGATAACGAGCAAGATACCAGTGATTGGCGCACGTACAGTTGCTGCAAACAACGCACCCATACCAGCAATAGCAAACACCCCCGGCTCGATAGTGAGAGACGGCAACAACATATCTGCACTTGCCCCAAACGCATAGCCGAATAAAGTACCTAAAGCCAACATCGGTGCGAAGATACCACCTGGCGCGCCAGAACCAAAACAAAGTAGGGTGGTGATGACACGGCCAACAAACAACATCACTAAAATAGAGATAGAGTAGTTGCCATTCGTGATATCAGGGATTAACCCAATACCGCCGCCGGTTAATTGAGGTACGTAAAGCAGTAATAAGCCAAATACGCCGCCGAGGATGGTCCCCGTGATTAAGTAGCGTTTACGGTCATTCTTGTGAAGTGCAACAAAGCTGTCTTGTGCAATGGTGATCAGTTTATTGAAGACCACTCCGAACACGCCAAAGAGCGAACCCAGTAATAAGAACAACCATAATGATTGCAGCTCTGGTGATTGATACTGCGGCATGGTAATCACCGCTTCTTGGCCATTAATCGCCCGGAAAACAATGTTCGCCATGATCGCAGAGATGATCACTGCGCGAATAGAAATTAATGAGTAGCGAAATTGAGGACGCATTTCCTCAACCACAAACATAATACCAGCCAACGGTGCGTTGAACGCTGCGGCCAAGCCGCCTGCCGCTCCGGATGCTAAAAGCGAGTGTCGAGTATCGTCATCCTTAATTCTGAAAATGTCAGTGACCATACGGCCAACCGCACCGCCCATCTGCACGGTAGGACCTTCGCGGCCTAACACCATACCTGAGCCTAAAGCACCCATGCCGCCAAAGAATTTTACGGGAATGACTCGCCACCAACGCACGGGGCGAATATTGTCCATCGCGCCTTCGATCTCAGGGATGCCTGAGCCGGAGGCTTCTGGGGCAAAGCGGTGTACAAGGTAGTAACCAATGAAAGCGAGCGTTGCACTGATCAAAATAGCGGCAAGCCAAAGCGGTAACACGCTGCCAATTTCACTTTTAAGCCACTCGGTACGAGTCTCTGATACAAAGTGAACGGCGATTTCAAAATAAGTACCAACAAGGCCGGCTAACGTGCCAACGACTGCAGCCATAACGAGAACGGAGAATGATGTTGGCGTTGACCCTCGAGAGACAAACTGGTTAATCGCATCTTTCGGTACGTGCGCTAACACAGATTTAACAATTCTCTCGCGTTTGGTCATTAACAGATTCTCCTGAAAATAAAGTTGGAAGGGACGAAAGAAATTATACGCTGACGAGAGTCTAGACCTAATCAATAAAGATGCAATTTAGCTTTCCACTATTGAGCGGTTCAAGTCTCCTTTGTCCAAATATTGATAAATATTGTGCTATTGATCCCATATATGACGACATTTTTTTATTGGGTCGCCTTGTTTTCTGAGCAAAATGAACCATGCTTTAAGTGTAAAGCAACATGACTGCTTCAGAAGGAGGGATGTGAGGTTTTACACACAATTTGGATGGATTCAAACCCTACAGAAATTCCTCGTTATTTGTTCGGGATGCATCAATAGACTTCCCGATTCGCATACTCACGATTGAGTCACGAGGCAGAGGCGCACGCAAAAGTGCGCCTTTTTAATGCCTGCTACTAAATTTCTGTATTGTCTAAAATACAGTATGGAGTGTTGATTAATATAAAGGGTGTGATATCTTGTATTTTGTAATGGTTCTCAGCGTGAGGGATTACGCTATTCCGGCTTTATACAAGATTGATGCGGGCTAGAAGGTCCGCTTTTTTGTTGCCGAACTTCGACCTATGACCTTGTCATTTTTCTTTCAAACCGTAATGATCTTCGATTCTCAATCTCACTGAAGGACAGAAAACTCAATCATGTCACGTCTTTGCTTATCTGCTGTCACTTGCTTTTCACTCATTGTTTTTTTCCACACTCATGTTTCATTCGCGAACGGCTTTTGGTGGCAGGCATTGTTGTCCGATAAGCCGTTGACAGAGGTAAGAGAAGTGATAAAGCAAGGTGGTGAATGGTATGAATGTGATGCCTTCAATCAAATGACGGTCATGTGTTTAGATGAGTTTTATTATTACAATATAGCGCTTTATGGTGAGCTAACCTTAAGAAATCAGAGCATGACTTTATCGTTTTTAGCGGCATATGACGCGCAAACGTTGAGTGATCTTATTCTGAATTTGAGAAAAGACGGTTTTGTGGTAAGTGCGCTTGATATAGGGGACGAGCATTATGATGTACGTGAAGCACTGCAACAGCAATCGCCTGAATCGGTAGATAGGGACGTCGTATTGCTTATGAATCAATATCCTCAAGACGCACCTAGAACACTCGATTGGCTACGGGCTCAAGAATTTGAAGCATCGTTGCCAAAAGTTAAGGCTAATTTAACGAGTGATGGTGAGATGCTAGAGTTAACCATCACTCGCCTTTAGATTCATTATGTAGGGCAAGAAACGTCGCCATAGCCGATTCGTCAAGAAAACCATCTGACTTTTTGTGTGCGCGTAAGTACTGATAACCCGCAATCAGTTTGCGATGTTGTGCTTCTTCAACCTGAGAGATCGTTCCATTCATGACATATTGGAACGCCAGCTTGTAAGCGGCAATATCTACTACTTCTGCTTGGCGATAGAGATAACCGCAACCTGTAGCTAACCATTCTAAAGAGCAGTTTGCACGCATCGCGATTTGGTTGGCTTTGCTTAAACTTGGTTCACTGCCTTTCAGATATTTCCGAATCATCGCCTCAGAAACATCGACGCGTCGAGCAAAACCACTGATGCTCTCTTCGCCAATTAAAGTCGCTAATCGTTGGGCAAAAGACATAATTCGTACTCCAGTTCGAATTGCGAAAGTTTACCCGTTGAGCCCACGGTAAAACAAGACTAGGATGAAAGCAGATTAAGAAAAGGAGAAAACCCATGGTTGCAAAAGTAGTGACTGCACCAAACGGTCCAGAGTTTTCTGAACTGGTTCAAGGATATTGGCGTGCAGTAGATTGGGGCATGACGACTCAAGAGCGTCTGTCATTCCTAAAGCAACATATTGAGTTAGGTATTACCACCGTCGATCACGCAGATATCTATGGTAATTACGAATGTGAAGCGTTGTTTGGCGAAGCTCTAGCATTAGAAAAAAGTGTTCGTCAGCAAATTCAAATCGTCACTAAGTGTGATATCAACTTGTGTGGTGATAAAACGCCAGAGCGTAAGATCAACCACTACGACACAAGTGCGGCGCACATTTATCAATCGGTGAATAATTCGCTTGAGCGACTAAAAGTGGATGAAATTGATGTCCTGTTGATTCACCGTCCCGACGTATTGATGGATGCAGACGAAGTCGCAGAAGCATTCACTGAGCTACATAAAGTCGGTAAAGTGAAGCACTTTGGTGTGTCTAACTTTTCGCCTCGTCAATTCGAACTATTGCAATCGCGTTTAGGTAAGCCTCTTGCGACTAACCAAGTGGAAATTAACCCGCTTAACTTCGAGGTTGCTCACGATGGCACACTCGACCAAATGCAAGCACTTCGTACTCGTCCAATGGCTTGGTCATGCTTAGGCGGCGGCGCTATCTTTACCGGCGATTGCGAACAAGCCGTTCGTATTCGTAACGAGCTGGAAGCCATTCGTGAAGAAGTCGGTGCAAATAGCATCGACGAAGTGATCTACGCTTGGATTCGTCGCTTACCATCAAAACCGATGCCAATCATTGGCTCAGGTAAGATTGAGCGTGTACAAGCAGCGGTGAATGCGCTCGACATTGAATTGACTCGTGAGCAGTGGTACCGAGTTTGGGTTGCATCAAAAGGTCACGGTGTGCCATAGAAAGCACACTTCAAAGCGATACAAATGAACTATTGGCAGGGCACTCTAACATAGGGTGCCTTTTTCATTTTCGGTTTGAGTGATTTTGCTCTAGGTAGCGCAACCCTTTGCGTATCAAGGGCTGTAGAAGTTTTAATCACTCATGTTTTATGTCACTAAATGTGCCGTGAATTTAGGAATAGTTGCTTTCTCAGGTTCACTCATCTATTCATATTGCGTATGCTTAGCCAGTAAACAAAAAACGACAACTCTTTGTCTGTATCGCACGAACAATCTGATAGACTCCTGCGCAGATTGTTGAATATTTAAAGGTGGTTGAATGTCTTTTCCTGTACTCATCTGTGATGATTCAGCGTTAGCACGCAAACAGATGGCAAGATCACTGCCAGCAACATTAAATGCAGACGTGACATTTGCCATTCACGGTAAAAACGCGCTTGAAGAACTCGCGCAAAAAGAATTCAAACTGATGTTTCTAGATTTGACCATGCCAGAGATGGATGGGTTTGAAACATTAGAAAATATGAAGCGCCTTGGCATCCAGACGCCCGTCGTCGTTGTGTCTGGTGATATCCAACCAAAAGCGAAAGAGCGTGTATTCGCGCTTGGTGCTAAAGCGTTTATTCAAAAGCCAATTGGAAAAGATGAGCTTAAGGCGACGTTAAGAGAGCTTGTCGAACCCGATCAACGCCCTCAGGTGATCACACCTATCACGCTTGAGCTGCCGATTTTACGTCGCCGCGATATTTATATGGAAGTGGCGAACGTTTCTATTGGCCGGGCAGCGGATGCCCTAGCACGTCATTTCGATGTGTTTGTTCAACTTCCATTACCGAACGTAAACATCTTCGAAGTCAGCGAGCTTCACATGGCTTTACGTGATTTGGCATCACAAGACAACGTCTCTGGTGTGTGCCAAGGTTTTTGTGGTGAAGGGATCGCGGGTGAAGCACTCGTACTCTTGAGTGACTCCAGTGTTTCTGATCTTAAGAAACTGATGAAGGTGCCAGCAGACAGTGAAGAGTTAGAAGAGCTCGAGCTGCTGATGGATATCTCCAACATTCTGGTTGGTTCTTTCTTGAATGGTTTAGGCGAGCAATCTGAAGTCCGATTTTTCCAAAGTCCTCCAGTTTTGCTCGGCCAGCATATATCAATTGACTCTATTATCGAATCAACCACGGGCGCGTTCAGTCGTACCATGACCTTTGAAGTGAGCTACAACATCGAAGGCACTTCAATTCGTTGTGATCTTCTGTTTATGTTCGTTGATGAGTCATTACCGTTGCTGGATAACAAACTGTCGTACTTGATGGAGGACTTCTAATGCTGAATCTACCTGCAGAATTTGAACAATTCCATTGGATGGTCGACATGGTGCAGAATGTCGATATGGGCTTGGTCGTTATAGATAAAGAATATAACGTGCAAGTGTGGAACGGATTTATGACTCATCACAGTGGTTTGCAATCACACGAGGCGATTGGCCGCTCTATTTTCGATATTTTCCCTGAAATCCCACAAGAGTGGTTTAAGCTTAAGACGAAACCTGTCTACGATTTGGGTTGTCGCAGTTTTATTACTTGGCGTCAGCGTCCGTATTTGTTCCGATGTCGCAACGTTCGTCCTGTCACTCAACAGGCCGAGTTTATGTACCAAAACGTGACGCTAAATCCAATGCGTACCCCAACAGGGAAAATCAATTCGTTGTTCCTGTCGATTCAAGATGCGACCGCAGAAGCCTTGATGGTGAAAGACCAAAAGTAAGCTTGAAAAAATAAGCATGGTAAAAGCCGAGGTTCGCCTCGGCTTTTTTGTATACTTAAATCGTGTTCCCCCAATACGTAGAAGATCAAAATGGACTTTAATCTCGCTCTTAAACTCTACACTGCAGAACAAGTCAGAAAAGGAGAGGTCATCGCAGCTCAAATGGCGGGCGTCTCTATGTATAGCCTGATGCAACGCGCAGGTATGGCAGTATATGAACGATTTCTTCATTTGTACCCCAGAGCAAGAACAGTCTTGGTTGTTTGTGGTAAAGGCAACAACGGGGGCGATGGGTACGTGTTTGCTACGCTTGCCAAACAGGCGCAGTTGAATGTTCGTGTCTTCCAGCTAGGTGACACCACATCATTGAAAGGGGATGCGTTGCGAGCGTTTGAAGATTGGCAATCTGTGGATGGCGAGAATAGTTCTTGGGATGATTGGCACACTGCACTTTTAGAGGCGGATGTAATCATCGATGCCATGCTTGGGACAGGGCTCTCCGGTGAAGTAAGGCATGAGTATCGTCGCTACATTGATCAAGTTAATCAAATTCATTGTCCGGTCATCTCAATCGATATTCCTTCGGGGTTAAGTGCAGACACAGGTTCCGTGCTCGGAGATGCCATACAAGCGGATCATACGGTGACCTTTATTGGTGTGAAGCAAGGCTTATGCACAGGGCAGGCGAGAGACTACGTTGGTGAGCTGCATTTTTCTGGCTTGGGTGTAAACGTTGAGTTCGAGTCGATTGAAGAAGAAAGTGCGTTGGGCATTGACCATCAAACCATCAAAAGGCTACTACCAAAAAGAAAAGCCACAGCCCACAAAGGGAATAATGGCAAGCTCTTATGTATAGGCGGCAATCAAGGGATGTCCGGTGCTATTCGTTTATGTGCCTCCGCCGCGGTAAGAACAGGGGCTGGGTTAACCGCCTCTGTCACACATCCAAGCTCATTGTTGCCATTGCAAGTTGGTGTGCCAGAAGTCATGAGTCAGGCTATTACGTTTGATGAGTTAAAAGAGGTAGATAACGAACTGATTAAACGGACACGTTGGGCGGATGTCTTGGCTTTCGGTCCTGGTTTCGGTGAGGATAAATGGGCGCATCAAGCCTATCAATACTTATCTCAGCAGCACAAACTGAAAGTCGTTGATGCAGACGGACTCAATATTCTTGCGATGCTGAATCAGCGTAATGACGTGGTGGTTTTACGAGATGAGCAACGCGTTATGACGCCACACCCCGGAGAGGCAGCACGTTTACTTAATGTCTCTACAAAGGGCATAGAGCAAGACCGTTTTGCCGCCGCAAGACAACTTCATGAACGTTATGGTGGTGTTGTTGTTCTTAAAGGGGCGGGTACGCTTATCTATGATGGTGTGAGAATGTACATTTGTCTTGCCGGAAATCCGGGAATGGCCAGTGGCGGTATGGGGGATGTGTTATCCGGTGTAATTGCCGCACTGCTTGCCAAAGGGTTACCTATTGCTGTTGCTGCACGTTTGGGAGTGATGCTCCATAGTTACGCTGCGGACATTAATGTTCAACAAAAAGGCGAAATTGGGTTATTAGCAAGTGATGTTATTGAATCACTTCGATGCGCTATAAACGTCACAGAGAGCTAGTGCGTGCGTGATACACTCAAAAAAGTGGCAGAAAAGTGATGTGAAACGTGAAAAAAATTAGAAAATTATTCTTGTACGAACCGACTAATAAGTATCGTTTGGTGTGATTTCGACCGTTTATGAGAGGTTGAACGGTAAAATTCCCGTTGTTTAACGCAAAGGTTTGCGCAAAGGATTAAATGAAGGGTGGTTTTAACTGTTTGATATTGTTAACAAAGTTATGATTTTGGAGAGTGGTGGGGTGTTTTTGATATGCGATTTCCAAGATGGTATCACAAAAAAAATTCAAATATCAGACTTGTAGGAAATAAATCACGACCTATAATGCTGAAAACCGGAGCGTCTGCCAACGCTCCGGTTTTTTTGTGTCCGAAGAACAGTGAACTCGTCTGCCAACGACTTCACTACGCACTCTGAGATGACACATATACATATGAATCAAGGAATTACACAATGCGTATCGAACAAGAACTTAAGTTAGGTTTCAAAGATGTACTGTTTCGCCCGAAACGTTCAACCCTTAAGAGCCGTTCTCAAGTAAATTTAACCCGCGATTTTACATTCAAGCACAGTGGCCGTCAATGGTCTGGTGTACCTGTAATTGCGGCGAACATGGATTCGGTTGGTAGCTTCGCAATGGCGAAAGCGCTAGCAGAGCATGGTGTAATGACTGCTGTTCACAAACACTACACAGTAGAAGACTGGGCTGAGTTTGCGAAAACAGCAGATAAAGCAACACTAAACAACGTTATGGTTTCTACGGGTACGTCTGAAGCAGACTTCCAAAAAACCAAAGACATCATGGCGATCTCTGATGAGTTTATCTTCATCTGTATCGATATCGCGAACGGTTACTCGGAGCACCTAGTCGAGTACGTACAACGTGTACGTGCTGCATTCCCAGACAAAGTTATCTCTGCAGGTAACGTAGTGACTGGCGATATGTGTGAAGAGCTAATCCTAGCGGGCGCAGACATCGTTAAAGTGGGTATCGGCCCAGGTTCAGTATGTACTACTCGTGTTAAAACAGGTGTTGGTTACCCTCAACTTTCTGCAATCATCGAATGTGGTGACGCTGCACACGGCCTTGGTGGCATGATCATCGGTGACGGTGGTTGTTCATGTGCGGGTGACGTTGCAAAAGCATTCGGCGGCGGCGCTGACTTCGTCATGCTAGGCGGTATGCTAGCAGGTCACGAAGAGTCAGGCGGCGAGGTGATCGAGCAAGACGGCAAGCAGTTCATGAAATTCTATGGAATGTCTTCTAAGAGCGCGATGGACAAGCACTCTGGTGGTGTTGCTGGCTACCGTGCCGCTGAAGGTAAAACCGTACTTCTACCATTCCGTGGCAGCGTGCACGGTACTATCCAAGACATCCTTGGCGGTGTTCGCTCAACATGTACTTACGTAGGTGCAGCTAAGCTTAAAGAGTTAACCAAGCGTACTACGTTCATCCGCGTACAAGAGCAAGAAAACAACGTATTCGGTAAAGAATAAGTTTTTGCTTAAATAGAAATAGATAGATTAAGAGCCGCAGTTTGCGGCTCTTTTTTTTGCTCTAGAAAACGAAATACCTAATACGTGTACTGATACGGCGAATAGTCGTTAATTAAGTAAAGGTTGGAAAATACACTGATGATATTCAGCACAATTATCGGAATATCTCACAAAGCGCTCTCTTTATAATGAATTATGTTATTACTGTGAGGTATTTATTGGGCGAGGGAATGCATTTTTACTGATTTAGTCAATTTAAAGCCTCTATTAGTGAAACTGACAAAAGTGCTTTTTATATGATCGAGATTCGTTTTATAAGACACGGATATCTTAATCATGAAGCTACGTTCGATTATTTCCGCCTGCTTGCTACTAAGTTGTAGCCAAACCTTTGCTAATGAACCAGAAACGGTGACTTGCGAATCAAACAAACCAGGAACCGTAATGGTTCAAGAAGACGAATTGTTTGTGGTCGTCAATGACACGCTAATCCGCAATTCAGACTACTGGCAAAACTTTCTGGATGGCAACATCCTACTCTGCACCAGCCATGTGACGGACATGAGCGACCTGTTCGCTAAAGACCAATACTTCAATCAAGATATAGGTCGCTGGAATACATCGAAAGTTAAACTCATGGATTCAATGTTTAACCGTGCTTTCGCATTTAATCAAGACATAGGAAACTGGGATACATCGAATGTTACGTCAATGAGGCATATGTTCGAATTTACTGACCATTTTGACCAGAATATAGGTTCTTGGGACACCTCTAAGGTGACGAGCATGGAATATATGTTTTTTTATGCAGTGGTCTTTAATCAAGGTATAGGGGACTGGGATACATCAAGCGTAACCAACATGAGGGGGATGTTTACTGGAACATATACGTTTAATCAAGATATCGGAAATTGGAACACAGCTAACGTTACTGACATGTCATCTATGTTTTCTAATGCGAGTTTATTCAGCCAAGACCTAACCAATTGGAACGTGAGTAAGGTAACGGAGCATACTGACTTTGCGAGAGGCAGTGCTCTGACTGAAGAACAGCTGCCGTATTTTGTAGACTGATTCCCGTTTCGGTTTAACTAAACAAAAGCCAGTGTTGATGGATTCAACGCTGGCTTTTGTTTAGAAGTGATGCTGGCGAGAGAATACCGGTTAGTTCAACCCAGGGCGCATAAAGTCGAATAAAAATGGCGACAGGTTATGGCTAGCCAGAATTGTCATGCTTTAAGCTATCTCTCCAAGCGATTAAGTCATACCTTACTTACGGATACTTGTGACAATTTCTATAAATGTATCTTTTTAATTGTTGTTTAATAGCAACAGTGAATTGATTTGAGTGCTATATATCAACACTTATGGTTTTCATAACATACATCTGTTGCAGCGGGGAACGTTGCAAATCTCAGAAATCTATGGAGTAAGATATGAAAACTACTAAATTAATCCCCCTTTCGTTAGTTGCGAGTGCCGTTTTAGCAACAACATCTGTTGCTGCGGAAACCTTCTTAGGTGCTGACTATCACGATGGCAAAAATAAAGTCGCTTTTCTTAGTGAAAATGTTCGTATTGCTGGCAATGTGTTCTTGCCACCCAATTATGACGAGAGCAAAAACTATCCAGCGCTAGTAGTGATTACGCCGGCTAGTGGGGTTAAAGAGCAAACCGCAGGTATTTACGCCGAGAAAATGGCCAAAAAAGGCTATATTACCCTAGCTTTTGACCACCGTACTTACGGTGAAAGCGGTGGTTATCCTCGCGGTATGGAAAATGCGCCAATGAAGGTTGAAGATATTAAGAATGCCATTACATTCTTGAGTCATTTTCCAGGCGTTGACCCTCAGCGCATCGGTGAGTTAGGCATTTGCTCTGGTGCTGGATACAGCTTACAAGTTGCAATGCAGGATACCCGTTTAGACTCTGTTGCGACTGTGAGTGGTTTTGTTGACTTTACTGACTATGGTATGGGTGGTGCAACTCAGTATATGGACCAACTTACGGGTGACCCAGTTGAGCAATATCGTCAGCAGATCCAAATGGCGAGCGAGGCACGTCAAAAGTATTACGAAACAGGTGAGGTCGTGCTTGTTGATGGCATTCCATCAGCAGAAAAAGCCAAATCAATGAATGAGTTTTGGGTTCGTGCTGCTGATTACTATCGTAACCCTGAGCGTGGTGGCGGTGCCGAGAACTATTCGCCAATGCGCGCTGCTATGTCTCTAGATACACGCTACGCTTATAATCCATCAGAAAACATGGCGTTACTTGGCGACACTCCTTTCTTGGCTGTCGTTGGGACTGAAGCGCTATCGGCGTATTTTAGCGAAGTGGCGGTAAAACGTGGTAAAGATGCTGGTATTGACGCTGAGTTCTTTGAGATTAAAGGGGCGCAACACTTCGACCTCTACGATCAAAACAAGTATGTTGATCAAGCCGTCACTAAACTTGATAAGTTCTTCTCAACAACGTTGTTATAGCTTTTGGAGAGGGGGGGATAAGCACTGAGTCGTGTCAAACGTACTTCGCTCATCCGTGTGCAAGAGCAAGAAAGCAATGTCTTTGGTAAAGAATAAGTTTTTGCCTGAATACTAAATAAAAAAAGAGCCGCAGTTTGCGGTAATGCCAGTCAGTTAAGCTGACTGGCATTTTTCTTTTTCCAGATTGGATACTTTGCTGATTTGTAACGGAG